>NZ_JAMJFW010000039.1:0-45020 GCF_023544405.1 Enterobacter cloacae complex sp. OE43NF | reverse complement strand
TTAGGGAGAGGGCCGGGGTTAGGGGGAACGCACCAGCCCCGGTGCCTGCCACATTGACGTCGTCAGCCCGCTGTCCACCAGACCGAGCTGGTCGGCGTACACCGCCTGCCACTTCTGCATCATGCCATCGTACAGCGCCCGGTGCTGCGGGGTCGGGGTAAACTCGCGGCTCCATTTCACCAGCCGCTCGCCGGTGGTGGCCATATCCGCAAACAGTCCTGCCCCGGCTCCGGCGGCAATGGCGCAACCCAGCGCCGTCGCCTCTTTCACTTCCGGTACGCGCACCGGCAAACCGGTGACGTCACTTAAAATCTGGCTCCATAGCGCCCCCTTCGAACCGCCTCCGGCAAACACCAGGCTCTCGAAGTTAACGCCGGAGAAACGTGAGATCTGCGCCAGGTTGCAGGCCGAGACAATCGCCGCGTTCTCTTCCAGCGCGCGGAACAGCGTCGCTTTGTTGCACTTTTCCGGGTCGATGGAGAGGTTAATAAACGACGGGGCGGCGTGGTACCACTGCTTAAAATGCATCGCGTCGGAGAAGATGGGCATCACGCCATGCGAACCCGCGGGCACCCGGCTCGCCATCTCCTCGAGCAGGGAATAGGTGTCCATCCCCATACGTTCGGCGATCAGCTTCTCTTCCGCGCAGAAGGCGTCGCGGAACCAGCGCATGGTCAGGCCGGTGAAGAAGCTGATCGACTCCGCCTGCGCCATACCGGGGATGACGTGTGGGTTTACGCGAATATTCATCTCAGGATCGGTGCGCACCTGCGGCAGATTGACCACCTGCTGCCAGAAGGTACCACCCAGCACCGCCGTTTGCCCGGCGCGGACCACGCCCAGCCCCAGACAGCCCAGCTGCACGTCGCCTCCGCCCATCACCACAGGGGTGCCTTCACGCAGGCCGCTCTGCTGCGCGGCCTCTTTAGTGATAGCGCCCAGCACGGTGCCGGTCTCTTTCACCGGAGAGAGGATATCGGCGCGCAGCCCGGCCATATCCAGCAGCGCTGGCCGCCAGTCGCGGGAGAAGAGATCCAGCATCCCCGTAGTGCCCGCATTTGATGGATCGACCGCCAGCTCGCCGGAGAGCTTCGCCGCCAGCCAGTCGCTGATCATGGTAATAGTGGCAGCCTTGCGATAGATATCCGGGCGATGGTGCGCCAGCCACAGCAGACGCGGCATGGCGCTCAGGGCCAGGGTCTGGCCGGAAACGTCGTACACTTCGGATTCAAACTGGTTGTCGTGGATCTCTTTGAGTTCGGCCACCTCGCGGCTGGCGCGGGCGTCGACGTTGGCGCAGGCCCAGATGGCCTCACCGTTGCGGTCATACAGCACAATCCCTTCGCGCATGGAGCAGCAGGCGACGGACTGGATATCCGCCGCGCTCAGGTGCGCGCGATCCAGCGCCTGGTGGATGCACTGGCAGGTGAGCCGCCAGTTGGTATTGAGGTCGAACTCCATCGAGCCCGGCACATTTTCCACGCTCAGGTGCTGCCACTCGGCCTGACCCACGGCAACCTGGTTGCCCAGCAGATCGAAAATAACGGCACGCACGCTGCCTGTCCCTGCATCTAACGCTAAAAGGTAACTCATGAGTTTGCCTCGTTGTTAGCGCAGGGCTTACCCCGTTACGTCAGGGCCAGCACCGCGCGGGCTGTTGTCTCTTCCGTCACCAGGCCATTGATACGGCGACCTTTCAGTGCGGCGTAAATCGCATCGGCTTTCTCAACACCGCCAGCCACGCCGACGATGGTAGGTAACTGCGCCAGTTCATCAAGCGTGACGCCAAGCAGTTCTTTGTGGATCTCCAGCTCCTCAACGCACTCTCCTTCGGCAGTGAGGAAATAACCGAGAATGTCGCCGACGGCCCCTTTACGGGCATACATCAGCTGTTCACCTTCGCTGATGTAGCCTGAGCGCAATATCGTTGCATCACGACGCTGGTTCACGGACCCAATCCCGACCACCGCCACGTCGGCCGCCGTTGCGGCGAGGATCACGTCCCGCACGCTGGTTTCACGTTTTAAGATCCCGGCCACCTCGGCGGAGGAGACGCGAAGCGGGGCGGGGATCATGCTGACGCTGCATGCCGCGTCCAGCTGGCCGATACCGGTCATATACGGCCCCACGCCGCCGGAAAGGGTGACCAGACGGATCTGCTGCGAGCTGATAAAGCCGCTCAGATGCTGCAGGCTGCTCATGGTGGTTTCACCAAATCCCACCGCTAACAGCTGGCCGGGTTCCAGCACGCCCATTAACGACTGCGCGGCACCAATGCCTAACCGCACGTTCATTGGCGGGGTATTCAGTGCTGGCAGCACGCGCACCAGCTTTAGCCCAAAGCGCTGCTGCAGTTCGGTTTCCAGTGCCAGACAGCCCTCATAGCGGGAGTTGATCTGCACGCGGATCACCCCTGACTGGCGACCTTTCTCCAGCAGGCGAGAGATCTTCAGGCGCGGCAGGCCGAGCCGTTCGCCAATGTCGTTTTGCGTCAATCCGTCGTGGTAGTAACACCAGGCCACGCGGGCAACCAGCTCCTCTTCCGCCAGTGCCAGCCCGGCAAACCGACCTTCTTCCGCAGTGCGTTTATCGCTCATAATTGAACTCTTATAAAAATTTAGATCATATGTTCGTGACGGCGCAGGTCGAAAGTGTGAGCCACGCGGCAAAACGGATCATTTAGATAGTTTCTTTCTCAGATGTATCTTAATCGATAAAACTGTGATCCCTGCACGGTTGTAAATATAGTTCACCGTCTACGCTTTTGAACATTATTAAATCTAAAAATCATTTGTTCAATAGCGGAGCGATGATGACCCCACTTATCGAAGCACGAGCCATCTGCAAGCAGTTTTCCGGGGTGCCGGTTTTGAAAGGCATTGATTTCACGCTGCTTGCGGGCCAGGTGCATGCGCTGATGGGCGGGAACGGCGCGGGTAAATCGACGCTGATGAAGATCATCGCCGGGGTGGAGACACCGGACAGCGGTGAACTTTCCGTAGCAGGTCATTCATATGCGCGGCTCACGCCCGTGCAGGCCCATAAGTTAGGTATCTATCTGGTGCCCCAGGAACCGCTCCTGTTCCCCAATCTGACGGTGCGGGAAAACATCCTTTTCCGCCTGCCGCGTGAACGGGAAAGAGAGAATCGGCTGACGGAGAAGCTGCAGCAGCTGCAGTGCCAGCTAAATCTCGACGCCACCGCCAGCACGCTGGAAGTGGCGGATCAGCAGATGGTGGAGATCCTGCGCGGTCTGATGCGTAACGCCACGATCCTGATCCTCGACGAGCCCACGGCCTCCCTTACGCCGGGTGAAACCGAACGTCTGTTTCGCCAGATCCGCGCCCTGCAGGATCTGGGCGTCGGTATCGTCTTTATCTCGCATAAATTGCCGGAGATCCGCCAGCTGGCAAGCCACGTCTCGGTGATGCGCGACGGTGCCGTAGTGCTCAGCGGGGAAACCGCGCAGTTCGACGATAACGCGCTGATTGCCGCCATGACGCCGGTGAGCCGGGAGAAAGGCTTAAGCGATGCGCAAAAACTGTGGCTGGCGCTGCCGGGAAACCGTCGCACCCAGCCGCAGGATTTTCCGGTATTGCGCGTGGACGATCTTACCGGGGAGGGGTTTATCGATCTCTCGCTTGAGATCTACGCAGGCGAGATCGTCGGTCTGGCCGGGCTGGTCGGATCCGGGCGCACCGAATTTGCCGAGACGCTCTACGGCCTGCGTCCGGTGCGTGGCGGACGGGTCTGGCTGGAGAATCAGGAGATCACTCACGAGAGCGTGGGCGCCCGGCTGGACAAAGGCCTGGT
This sequence comes from Enterobacter cloacae complex sp. OE43NF, assembly GCF_023544405.1. Classification (NCBI taxonomy): domain Bacteria; kingdom Pseudomonadati; phylum Pseudomonadota; class Gammaproteobacteria; order Enterobacterales; family Enterobacteriaceae; genus Enterobacter; species Enterobacter cloacae complex sp. OE43NF. The sequence goes on along the minus strand of NZ_JAMJFW010000039.1, from coordinate 41,207 downwards.
TTATCTGCCGGAAGACAGGCAGGTGTCCGGCCTGTTCCTGGATGCACCCATCCGCTGGAACACCGTGGCGCTGAACGAGCCGTCTCTCTGGCAGCAGCGCAAGCGGGAGTCCGCGGTGGTGGAGCGTTACCACCGCGCGCTGGGGATCAAACTCAACCATGCGGATCAAACCGTGCGCACCCTCTCCGGCGGGAATCAACAGAAAGTGCTGCTGGCCCGCTGTCTGGAAGCCAACCCGTTACTGCTGATCGTCGATGAACCGACGCGCGGCGTGGACGTGTCGGCACGTGCCGATATCTACCAGCTCATCAAAAGCGTGGCCGCGCAGAACGTGGCGGTGCTGATGATCTCAAGCGATCTCGATGAGTTTCCTGGCCTTGCCGATCGCGTGCTGGTCATGCACCAGGGCGTGCTTAGCGGCGAGTTGCCGCGCCATGCCGTCAGCCTCGATCGGATGATGGCGCTGGCGTTCGGAGGACAATCATGAAGACGTTACTGAAAAACCGCGAGCTGAGCGCGTTTCTCGCCATTCTGGCGCTGTTTGCCGTGCTGGTGGCGCTTAATCCGGCGTACCTGAGCCTTCAGACGCTGGGGATGATCTTCGCCAGCGCGCAAATCCTGATCCTGCTGGCGCTTGGCGCCGCGCTGGTGATGCTGACCCGCAATATTGACGTCTCCGTGGGCTCCACCGTGGGGCTCTCCGCCATCGCCGTCGGCGTGGCGCTGAACAATGGCTACAGCCTGCCGGTGTCTATGCTGTTCGCGCTGTCTGTCGGCGCGCTGGCAGGGGCGTTCAACGGGTTGCTGGTGGTGGCGCTGCGCATCCCGGCGATTGTCGCCACCCTCGGCACGCTGGGGCTGTATCGCGGGGCGATGCTGCTCTGGACCGGTGGAAAGTGGATTGAAGGGTTACCGCCGGGGCTGAAATCCCTCTCTGAACCCGTAGCCGTGGGCATTTCGCCGCTCGGCATGGTGGTGCTGTTTTTGGCCGCCGTCGGCGCGTGGATGCTCTCGCGTACCGCGTTTGGACGCGATTTCTATGCCGTGGGCGATAACCTTGCCGCCGCGCGCCAGCTGGGCGTGGCGGTCAACCGCACGCGGATGATCGCCTTTACCCTCAACGGCATGCTGGCGGCCTGCGCCGGGATTGTCTTTGCCGCGCAGATTGGCTTTGTGCCAAACCAGACCGGGAGCGGGCTGGAGATGAAAGCCATCGCCGCCTGCGTGCTCGGCGGCATTTCGCTGCTGGGCGGGACGGGCACGCTGATTGGCGCACTGCTTGGGGCCTTTTTCCTGACGCAAATCGACACCGTACTGGTGCTGTTTAAGCTCCCGGCGTGGTGGAATGACTTTATCGCCGGGCTGGTGCTGCTGGGCGTGCTGGTGCTCGACGGGCGTCTGCGCCAGGCGCTGGCGCGTCATCAGCGGGCGCTGAAATACGGTCGCTTCCAGCCGGGTAACAGAGGGGGAAAGCACGTCACCCCATTTCCCAAACGCAAAAAAGAGGTGGCGTAAATGAAGCTTAACTGGGAAAGCGCGCTGCTGATCTTACTGGTGCTGGAGATCCTGCTCTTTGGCGCCATCAACCCGCGGATGCTCGACATCAACATGCTGCTGTTCAGCACCAGCGATTTTATCTGCATCGGCATTGTGGCGCTGCCGCTGACGCTGGTGATTATCAGCGGCGGGATCGATATCTCCCTCGGTTCAACCATTGGCCTGTGCGCCATTGCGCTGGGGGTGATGATGCAATCGGGCTGGCCGATGGCGGTCGCCATTCCTCTGACGCTGCTGCTGGGCCTGCTGTGCGGGCTGGTGAATGCGGCGCTGATCCACTACACGGGTATCAGCCCTTTAGTTATCACTCTCGGCACGCTCTACCTCTACGGCGGCGGGGCGCTGCTGCTCTCCGGCATGGCGGGCGCGACGGGCTATGAGGGCATCGGCGGCTTCCCGGACAGCTTTACCGCGTTCGCTAACCTGACCGTGTCAGGTCTGCCCATTCCGCTGGTGCTGTTTGCGCTCATTACGCTCTTCTTCTGGCTGATTACCCACCGCGGACGCTTTGGGCGGCATCTGTTCTTAATCGGCCAGAACCCGCGCGCCGCGCGCTATGCGGCGCTGTCGGTTAACGGCATGCCCTACGCGCTGTATGGCCTGGTGGGCGTCGCCTCGGCCATTGCCGCCCTGGTGATGGTCTCCTATTTCGGTTCCGCGCGCTCGGATCTGGGGCGCGATCTGCTGATGCCTGCCCTCATCGCTGCCGTACTCGGCGGGGCGAATATTTATGGCGGGTCAGGTTCGGTTATCGGTACGGCACTGGCAGCGCTGCTGGTGGGGTACCTGCAGCAGGGGTTACAGATGATCGGCATCCCCAACCAGGTGTCGAGCGCGCTGTCAGGGGCGCTGTTGGTTGTGGTGGTGATGGGACGTTCGCTGAGTCTGCACCGTGAATGGGTGCGTTCTCTCTTTAGAAAACTATCCGGAGCGTAAGATGAAAACAAAACTGATAGTCCTGGCAATGGCCCTCAGCTTCGCCTCGGCGCAGGCGGCGGACCGCATCGCCTTTATCCCGAAGCTGGTGGGGGTGGGCTTCTTCACCAGCGGCGGCAACGGCGCAAAAGAGGCGGGGAAAGACCTCGGCGTGGACGTCACCTACGACGGCCCAACCGAGCCGAGCGTCTCCGGCCAGGTGCAGCTCATCAATAATTTCGTCAACCAGGGCTATAACGCCATTATCGTCTCCGCCGTGTCGCCGGATGGCCTCTGCCCGGCGCTGAAGCGCGCCATGCAGCGCGGCGTCAAAGTGCTGACCTGGGATTCCGACACCAAACCGGAGTGCCGCAGCATTTATATCAACCAGGGTACCCCGGAGCAGCTCGGTGGCCTGCTGGTGGAGATGGCCGGGAAGCAGGTGACAAAACCGAATGCCAAAGTGGCGTTCTTCTACTCCAGCCCGACCGTCACCGACCAGAACCAGTGGGTGAAAGAGGCGAAGGCCAAAATCGAAAAAGATCATCCCCAGTGGCAGATTGTGACCACCCAGTTTGGCTATAACGACGCCACCAAATCCCTGCAAACCGCCGAAGGGATCTTAAAAGCGTACCCGGATCTGGATGCGATCATCGCCCCGGATGCCAACGCTCTGCCTGCCGCGGCGCAGGCGGCGGAAAACCTGAAGCGGGAAGGGGTGGCGATTGTCGGATTCAGTACGCCTAACGTCATGCGTCCGTACGTCGAGCGCGGCACGGTTAAAGCCTTCGGCCTGTGGGATGTGGTGCAACAGGGCAAAATTGCGGTCAATGTCGCCGATCGTTTGTTGAAAAAAGGCGATCTTAACGTCGGCGACAGCGTGGAGGTAAAAGATATCGGTACGCTGAAGGTCGAGCCGAACAGCGTCCAGGGCTACCAGTATGAAGCAAAAGGCAACGGCATCGTGCTGCTGCCAGAGCGCGTGGTGTTCACCAAAGAGAACATCAACAAATACGATTTCTGACGGGGGAGCAAATGGCTGATTTAGACGACATCAAAGACGGTAAGGATTTTGGCATCGGTACACCGCAGCAAAATGTACCGTTCACCCTGAAGGGCTGTGGCTCGCTGGACTGGGGCATGCAGTCCCGGCTTTCGCGCATCTTCAACCCAAAAAGCAACCGCACGGTGATGCTGGCCTTTGACCACGGTTATTTCCAGGGGCCGACCACCGGTCTTGAGCGTATCGATCTCTCTATCGCGCCGCTGTTCGCCGAAACCGACGTGTTGATGTGTACCCGCGGTATTTTGCGCAGCACCGTACCGGCCGCCACCAATAAACCGGTGGTCCTGCGCGCCTCCGGCGGTAACTCAATTCTGGGCGAGCTGTCGAACGAGTGCGTGGCAGTAGCAATGGAAGACGCGCTGCGCCTGAACGTCTGTGCGGTGGCGGCGCAGGTATACATTGGCAGTGAATTCGAGCATCAGTCGATCAACAACATCATCAAGCTGGTGGATGCGGGGGCACGCTACGGGATGCCCGTGCTTGCGGTGACCGGCGTCGGCAAGGAGATGGCGCGCGATGCGCGTTACTTCTCGCTCGCCAGCCGTATTGCCGCCGAAATGGGGGCGCAGTTTGTTAAAACCTACTATGTGGATGAAGGATTCGAAAAAGTGACCGCGAGCTGCCCGGTGCCGATCGTCATCGCCGGGGGGAAAAAGCTGCCGGAGCACGAGGCACTGGAGATGTGCTGGCGCGCGATTGACCAGGGAGCCTCCGGCGTGGACATGGGGCGCAACATCTTCCAGTCCAGCGCGCCGCTCGCCATGCTGAAGGCGGTGAAGAAAGTGGTTCACGAGAACATGAGCGCCCGGGAGGCGTTCCAGTTCTGGCAGGAAGAGAAACAGGGAGAAGCGAAATGAACGTGACGTTAGTGGAGATCAACATCAAACCCGAGCGGGTGGACGAGTTTCTGGAGGTGTTTCGCGCCAACCACGAGGGCGCAATTCAGGAGCCGGGAAACCTGCGTTTTGACGTGTTGCAGGACCCCCGGGTGAAAACCCGGTTCTTTATCTACGAGGCCTATAAAGACGAAGAGGCGGTGCTGGCGCATAAAAAAACGCCGCACTACCTGGCCTGCGTGGATAAGCTCGAAGAGCTGATGTCGGAGCCACGCAAAAAACGCAGTTTTGTGGGGCTGCTGCCGGAGTGACAAATTAACCGGCAGCCAGCGATTCAATGGGGATAGTGGTGAAAGAGGCAAAGAATTACGGATGTTATACCCTGGCGCCGGTTGTCTTTTATTTCATCTATCCCCTATGAAGAGGAGACGTTAAAAAACGCCTCTTCCATTATCTTATGACGCCAGCAATCCTTTCAATCAGATAGGGATAGAACGGATTCGAGGTGATACGCATTAAGGAGTCCATATCTGCCAGCAACACCGCTCGCTCCCCTCTGACGCGTAAAACACCCAGACTCAGACCATAGTGATTCGGTTCATAGGGTTCACTTCCATATAAAGAGTCATGGACAGGAAACGGGAGGGCGACATGAGATAGAGAAAAAACATCTCTCGGATAGCGCACATTAAGGGGCTGCACGTCTGCTGTTGTTGAGTGTGCTAAGTGCGTCGAAGCGACCATGTTCATACTCTCTGAAGAGGCGTTTTTGACGATAGTCGTCGTGTAAGTACGCTGTGGTGTTGCCAGTAAGTGTGATAGCGCGCGATCCGAAGAGTGGCGAAACAGTGCACGAAAATTGACCGCACGATTAATATCAAACAACACCAGTTCGCTACCGTTATCCGGTAGATTTTGATGGAGCACGTCCAGCACTGCCCGGGTACTGACTGTGGAATCAAGAACGGACTGAAACGTAAGCACATGAGGAAGATCTTTCCAGCCAGCCGATGACTTGCGTCGCGTAAGGTCCCGTTTCAATGTCTCAGTCAGAAGATAAGCCTGCCGCGCACCATTCACGGGAAAAGAGTTATATTTAAAAGGATTAAATTCTGGTACCAGACCTAACCAGGCCGCACGAGAAAAGGCCGGGAGAAAGGCTGTCCATTCGGCCATTCCCGAAAACCGAGCAAAGCGGCTTATGCCTATCATGGGAGAAATCAGGACAATTTGTTGTGGCTTCTTCAGGCTTTCATCATCAAGGGCATCGATGGCATATTTCATGGCCAGCGCCCCACCATTGGAAAAGCCAACAATATGTAGCGGCGCATCCGCATGGGTCATTTTTGTTGCCTCGCGCACCGCAAGACGCGTTGCTGCCAGCCAGTCTTGCCATTTTACATCCGTTAATGCCCCGGGTACGGTACCATGGGCAGGTAGACGGATCCCGATGGCGACAAACCCTTCTTTTTGATAGAGCCGGGCAATATGCTGCAGGCTGTAAGGGGAGTCCGTAAGTCCGTGCAGTAACACGACAGCCCCTCTCGGTTCCGCCTGTGGGCGCATGATATAGGATCGATTCCAGTCTGTGGGAAGGGTGTCCGGAAATACCGGGCTTGACGGGTTATAACGATTTAAACTCGTTGTATCCTGATCGGTTTGCTTCATAACGACATTGTTATGCACCTCCATGAAGAGGGCGTTTTCAGCATTGATATAGTCATCCCAGTCGGCCCGATCGATCTCGTTTTCGCGTAATTCATTAGGGACAAAAGTATGCCAGGGCTGGAGTTCGCCGCTACGCTGTACCCAATAAAACAGGCCTGTCATTGCACAAAGCGTGAAGCCCAAAAGGATCAAAATACAACGCTTCATCACTCTAATACTTTTCTTGCGCATAAATCCTCTAAACATAGATATTCAACCTGATATCTGCTGTATTTAGGTTTTAAAGCGCAGCGTGGTTGATGATGGTGGCACAGAATAAAGATATGGACATCGCATAAACTATGCTTTTAACCATTGCATGATCAGCAAGGAGTTAATGGCGAAATTGATATGCGCGACGATAGATAACATAATACTAAGCGCTGCCACAAACAGAACCTTGAGGTTGAGGATGCGTGTTTTTTTTAAGTTTGCATCCAGCTATAACATATTCCTTATTTTATTTTTTTGATATAAATACATTATCCCCATAGATAAATATAAGAGAGGCATGATAATGCTTACTGAATTGATCTGTAACAGCAGTAATTCACTGCCAACTAATGCAAATAGCCATGAAATAAATAACAGCATAAGCGTTGCTCCTCAGTTTTTTTTGTTGGTAAGGTAAAACCAAATCATAAACAGAACATCTAAAAACAACCAAACTCCGCCCAGCAATAAAACGTGCGAGACAGCGCCCGGCCAGAACAAAGCGCCATTGGGAGAAACAGAAAAGAAATCCTGTCCCCAGACCAGGCGTGCCACAATCATGAAAAGGGGCAGCAATAAAAGGTTGAACAGAAAAAGATAACGGATAAAGTTTGGTTTTTTGGGCCGTCTGATATTTTCTTCCGGGAACATGGTTTCCTCACTGGTTTCGGTGAAAATAAAGAGGCATTCTAGTGCGAAAAGATAGATGGAACTTAGACACACTTCATTTTATAGCGTACGCAGCTGTCACCTCGATGATTAATGAATGAGAGTATGGTGAGTGAGGATCTCTTGTTTGTTTGAACTTCATATAACATCGCCCCCTAAAATAAGCCACCAGACAGAGCTTGTTTAAGGTTCTGACTTCTTTTTTTTAATGTAGATTAGGTGATAACAAATGTTTAAAAAAACACTCACAGTAGTGGCAATTCTTTCAACTCTTTCTGTTGGTGCTAACGCCGCTGAAATTGGCGCTCAGTTAGGTACACAACATACGGAGTTAAATGCACTAATTGCGCCAGAGCCGACCGGTATTTTTTATACTGCAAACTGGGCTAACAATTATAATGATGGCCGTAATTCTGGCGGTGTCGGCCTGGGTTATCAGGTGTCTCTGGGTAAAGCCGATCTTTACGCAGGTGCCAAGGCCATCTATATGGCGCCTAAGAAAGGTGATAATGGATTTGCGGCACCGATTGGTGGCGGGGTTCGTGTCCATTTCAGCGATGAGGTGTATGCCTATGGTGAAGGTTATACCGCGCCACGTGGCCTGAACAATGCCGTCGAAAACTATGTTGAAGTTGATGCTGGGTTGGCCTGGCAGGTACGAGATGAGGTGAAACTCAAAGCGGGTTACCGTCATATTAGCGTTCATGGTAAATCCGGTACGCCTAATCATACGCTGCTTGATGGTGCTTACCTGGGCGCCGCACTTCAATTCTAAACAAACACTCACCGCGAGCCCTACGCTCGCGGTGAGTCGTTGCATATAATCCAGTCATTTGTCTTTATCCTCTTTTTTATTCAGATACTCTTCTTCCTTCTTCTCTTGAAACATTTCCTTTCCTGCGCTGATAGTAAAAAGACCGAGAGTGTAATGCAGGGCTGAGCCCTGCTACAGGTTGTAACGTAACCATCCGAAGAGTACGTTTCCGTTATTATAGGTGCCAGGAATATAGGTGAACTGGATATTCACATTTTTATAACTCCCTGAAAAAAGCGGGAATATAATCGGTAAGGGAATGTAGTTGCCCATATCTTTACGCGCCGTTATCCCGGCGGTCACCCCTAATCCCAACCTGAAATCTTTTTGTTGGCCTGGATGCCATCCTTTCTCCCATGCATAGCCGGTGACCGGTTGCCACTCATTATGTGAGTCTTTAAACACCATTCCATACAGTGCACTCCAGTTGCCATTGCTGTGATGACGAGAAACACCCACTCCGGCACCCCAGGGCATTTCATTATAGCGATCGGTCTTTTCTTTATCGTACATGAACCGGTTATGCCAGCTGATAAAAGGAAGATAAATATCGTGGCTATCATAATCTGTCCAGGTTTGCGTAATATCGGAAACAATCCTGCTGCCCCAGCTTGCTGCATTTTCATCAGCATGAGTCTGGCCATAGGCACGTGTGGCAAAAAGAAGTAACCCGCTCCAGAGTAAAACAGAGCAAATCAACAAAAATAAATGATAAAAGCCGCCGATAAAGTCGATTTTTTCCTTACAGGGCTGCCAGGGGGTAGTGCTTTTCATTGCGAACGCTCCAGTGGATAAAAGTAGTTAAAAAATAATAAATAGGCCAGCGCATTAACAAAACATGAGACGAATTGTTAATAGCGCCAGAGATGACTGATGTTCTAAAACGAAATGACTAAGGTTGGATATTACGCCATCCTTAGTCATTGTGATTTAATTTATGGCTTTCTTTTTAAGGAGTTCGAACTCCTCCTGGCTAATAACGTCCTGGTCTAATAGTTTTTTGGCGTCTGATATTTGTTCCGCTGGTGATTTACAAAGACTATATTGTGCTGCGGCATTCGCATCCAGTCTGTAAGCACGTTGTCTTTTGGCCATTCCCTTACCTCTCAGAATGAGATAAAAAACAGAGGTGATCAGCGGGATGAAAAGTAACAGCATTATCCAAAGCGATTTAAAGAAGCCGTTGAGTGTATTGTCACGGAATAAATCAGTAACGATCTGGAAAATAACAAACAGATACGCAATAAAAAAGAATATAGAAAACAGGGTGGCTGCCATATTCCAAAATTGTAATAGATGAGTCGTCACAATGATGCCTTCTTAAGGATATAAATGGTCACATGGAATGAATAAAAGATAAAAACCTGCCACAAAAAATTTTCATCCTTAATGAAAAGGACAATTATCCTGTTGTGGCAGATATGATAAAGCGTGTTATTGAGCTGGAGAGATCGTTACCTGACCGCGATGCGAGGTAATATTTACACGTTGCCCTACGACAAATTCACCTTCACGGGCGGGCTGCACGGTAACGAACTCTTGCCCGTTATCAGGACGAATAAAGAGTTCAGCCGCATTATGTCGCGCCATTCCTCGTTGTATCGACTGTCCTGCCATCGCGCCAGCAACGGTACCGCCAGCCGTCGCCAGCAGACGGCCGCTTCCGCCACCAATAGCATTACCGGCAGCACCGCCAATCAACGCGCCCCCGACTGTACCGGCAGCGCTGCTTCCGGTGTCGTTTTGGATTGTTATGTATCTCACCCCTGTGATTGTGCCGTGCGACAGTGCCATCACCTGACCGGAAAGCGCAGCACTTGCATGATGGGCAGAATCAACGGGTTTTTCAGTACAGCCAGCCAATGCCAGCAAACCGGCCAAAATTAAAACAGAACGTGTAAACATCTCTCTTCCTTATGAGTAATCAACGGCATCACGAATTAATGGACATGTCATACAGTGGCCGCCACCGCGTCCACGCCCTAATTCACTCCCAACAATTTCAATGACCTCAACGCCTTCTTTACGCAAACGGTCGTTTGTTTTGGTATTGCGGTCATAGGCGATAACGACACCTGGAGACATGGCGACCACGTTATTTCCGCTATCCCATTGCTGACGCTCGGTGTCGTAAACATTGCCTTCGGTTTCAACGACCCTGAGCGAGCGTAAATTGAGTGCCCTGGCTACCACCTCTGTTAACGGCTCTGAATAATGCTCCAGACGCATTCCGCCTGGGGAGTCGTCCTTAATCAGTGAAAAGACTTCGATTTGATCAACAATGGCGGGATAAAGCGTCACTAAATCTCTGTCACAAAAGGTGAATACGGTATCCAGGTGCATCGCCGCTCTGAGCTTCGGTATCGCGGCAATAATAACGCGCTCGACATGGCTAAACGGGTTCGAAAACAGGGCAGATGCAAGCTGGGCAATGGCCTGATAGGACGTTCGTTCGCTCATACCGATTAAAACGGTCTTGTTGCCAATAGGCATAACATCGCCGCCTTCAAGGGTGGCGGATCCGTGATAACGCGTTGGATCTCCCCACCATGTATTGATCGTCTGACGGGTGAAGTCCGGATGGAACTTATAGATAGCAGTGGTCAGTAACGTTTCTTCACGACGAGCCTGCCAGTAAAGGGGATTAAGCGTAACCCCGTTATAAATCCAGCTGGTGGTATCTCGCGTATAAAGCGTATTCGGCAACGGCGGGAGCAAATATTCACGCAGCCCTGTCGCTCTTCCGACGAGTTCAAGTTCTTCTTTATCGCCCCTGTGTCTGTTCAGCAAATCATAGGTTGAAAGCCCGCCGATCATAAACTCAGCCAGCCGATCTGCGGGTAACGAATCCAGGAACGAGCGTGTTTCATTAAGCAAACCCAACGGGATTTCATCAGCAGTAATCTGCTGTTCGATGAGCCAGTTGCGTGCCTGACGGTTAGCCAACGTTTCGGAGAGCAGATCATGCATCTCAACAACGTCAACACCGCATCCGCGCATTTTGTTAATAAAATCGAGATGATCCTGACGGGCACGCTCTACCCACATGACATCATCAAATAACAGTCGGTCGCAATTGCCCGGCGTAAGACGGCTATGTGCTAACCCAGGGGCGCACACCATCACTTTGCGTAACTGGCCGACCTCGGAGTGAACACCCAGTGGTATATCTTGCATAGTGTCTCCTTAAGAGAGTAATTAAATGGTAATATTTCCGTTTATAATTCCATAAATACAGGCCAAAGCCGCGAGCACGATGGCGGTAAATAATATTCGTTCTGTACCAGAGAATATTTTTTTGTTTTGCTCACGCTTAGCAATGTAATAAAGCAGTGTGCCAGGCGCATAAATAACGGCGGACAGCAGCACATACGTTAATCCGCCGGCATAAATCATCAAAAAGGCATAGGCAGTGGCAATGACAGAGATCACCAGGTCTTTATAATATCCCTTTGTGCACTGTTCGTAGGTTTCTCGTGTAATAACCAGCTTCAGGCTATACGCGGCAACCAGAAGATAAGGGATAAGCGTCATCGCGCTGGTTAGCTCAAGGGCTAACAGGAATGCGTAATCGCTGAAAAAAGTGATAATTAAGAACAACTGTATCGCGATATTCGTCAACCATACGGCTGAAGAGGGAACCCGCCAGCGATTCTCGCGTGCAAAAACGGCAGGCATGCTCTTTTTCAACGCCGCGGAATAAATAACCTCCGCAGCGAGCAATGACCAGGAAAGATAGGCTCCGAGTACAGAGATAATTAACCCCACGCTGATGAAAATCATGCCCCAACGTCCCACTATGCTTTCGAGGACACCGGCCATTGAGGGTTGCCGTAAGGCCCCCAGTTCAGCCTGGGGCATAACGCCATAAGAAAGCATGGTGACTAACATCAGTAAGCACAACACCCCGATGAAGCCGAATACGGTCGCCAGGCCAACGTCTTTCCGGTTAGTTGCATAACGCGAGTAAATACTTGCCCCTTCGATTCCAAGGAATACGAATACGGTCACCAACATGGTGCTTCTGACCTGGGAAAAGATTGATCTGAAGAGAGGTGGCTCTCCGGCGGCCCCGCCCCAGAAATTAAGCATAAACATCTCTTTTTTGAATGCCATTATCAGAATGGCGATAAATACAAAAATAGGGATGATCTTGGCACAGGTGGCCAGGGTATTGATAAAGGCCGCTTCTTTAATACCCCGCAATACCAGGAGATGAAAAGACCATAAAACAACTGGGTAATGACTCCAACTTACTGGTAGTGTTTTATGTTCAGATAATGTCCAATGACTTTGTCATGCAGTTCTCCCTTCAGGCGTGATTCATAAAGCGGCCAGTCATCCATCATCCATACCACGACCTCAAAGGCCGACAGCAGGCCCGGAAGACGCTCCAGCGTGGCCAACGTGCGTTCACCGAATACGTGCGCCACAACCGTCCTCCGTATCCTGTCATACGCGTAAAACAACCAGCGCTGGCGTGATTTAGCGCCGACGTAACCCCACTGTTCGTCCATTTCCGCGCAAACAATGACGTCACTGCCCGGTTGTATACGTGAGTTTACCGACTGCGGCCTGAGTTTTTGTGTAAGCGTACAGCGTGAACCGTCTGGTCATAATCTGAAGCATCCGACAAAGTGGTGTCCACCAAATAAGTAGTGGGAACCAAAGTGTCAGATATGCAGAAAAATATGACTCCCGGCAGGCGTAAAGGCTGCCCTAATTATTCTCCTGAGTTTAAACAGCAACTCGTTGCTGCCTCCTGCGAACCCGGGATATCCATCTCAAAACTGGCGCTTGAAAATGGCATTAATGCCAATCTGCTCTTTAAATGGCGCCAGCAGTGGCGCGAGGGAAAGCTGCTATTACCTTCCTCTGAGAGTCCTCAGTTACTTCCTGTGACTCTCGATGCCACCGCCGTACAACCAGAACCGCCCGCTGAGGACTCAGAGCTCAGCATCTGCTGTGAGGTAACGTTCCGGCACGGGACACTCCGCCTCAACGGCACTGTCAGCGAAAAGCTTCTGACTCTGCTGATACAGGAACTGAAGCGATGATCCCGCTACCAACAGGCACCAAAATCTGGCTGGTTGCCGGTATTACCGATATGAGAAACGGCTTCAACGGGCTGGCTGCAAAAGTGCAGACGGCGCTGAAAGACGAACCGATGTCCGGCCATGTCTTCATCTTCCGGGGCCGCAGCGGCAGTCAGGTTAAACTTCTGTGGTCCACCGGCGACGGGCTGTGCCTGCTGACCAAACGGCTGGAGCGCGGGCGCTTCGCCTGGCCGTCAGCTCGCGATGGCAAAGTGTTCCTGACCCCGGCGCAGCTGGCAATGCTGCTGGAAGGCATCGACTGGCGACAGCCGAAGCGGTTGCTGACCTCCCTGACCATGCTGTAGGCTTCTTTATCCTGGTTGTCGCAGAATAAGCCTGGTAAAATGCTGGCTTATGAATGACATCTCTTCTGACGACATCCTTCTGCTGAAACAGCGCCTTGCCGAACAGGAAGCGCTGAACCGTGCCCTGCTGGAAAAGCTGGCAGACCGGGAGCGCGAAATAGACCATCTGCAGACGCAGCTGGATAAACTTCGCCGGATGAACTTCGGCAGCCGTTCCGAAAAAGTCTCCCGCCGTATCGCACAAATGGAAGCCGATCTGAACCGGCTTCAGAAAGAGAGCGATACGCTGACCGGTCGGGTGGATGACCCGGCAGTACAGCGCACTCTGCGTCAGACCCGCACCCGCAAACCGTTCCCCGAATCACTCCCCCGCGATGAAAAACGCCTGCGGCCAGCGGGTTCCTGCTGCCCGGAGTGTGGTGGTGCGCTGAGTTACCTGGGTGAGGATGCCGCTGAACAGCTGGAGCTGATGCGCAGCGCCTTCCGGGTGATCCGGACCGTACGGGAAAAACATGCCTGCACAAAATGTGATGCCATCGTGCAGGCCCCCGCGCCTTCGCGCCCCATTGAGCGGGGTATCGCCGGACCGGGGCTGATGGCCCGCGTGCTGACCTCAAAGTATGCAGAGCACACACCGCTGTATCGTCAGTCTGAAATATACGGTCGCCAGGGCGTGGAACTGAGCCGTTCACTGCTGTCGGGCTGGGTGGATGCATGCTGCCGGCTGCTGTCCCCGCTGGAGGAGGCGCTTCAGGACTATGTCCTGACTGACGGTAAACTCCATGCCGATGATACCCCGGTCCAGGTGCTGTTGCCGGGCAATAAGAAGACGAAGACCGGGCGGTTGTGGACGTATGTTCGTGATGACCGCAACGCCGGGTCAGCGCTGGCACCGGCGGTGTGGTTCGCCTACAGCCCCGACAGAAAAGGCATCCATCCGCAGACCCATCTTGCGGGGTTCAGCGGTGTGCTACAGGCGGATGCGTACGCCGGGTTCAACGAGCTGTACCGCGATGGCCGGATAACGGAAGCCGCCTGCTGGGCTCACGCCCGCCGTAAAATCCACGATGTGCACGTTCGCACGCCGTCAGCCCTGACGGAGGAAGCCCTGAAGCGTATCGGCGAACTGTATGCCGTGGAGGCGGAAATAAGAGGAATGCTGGCGGAACAACGGCTTGCTGAACGTCAGCGGAAAACGAAACCGCTGCTTAGTACCCTGGAAAGCTGGTTGCGTGAAAAAATGAAAACGCTGTCGCGACACTCGGAGCTGGCAAAGGCGTTCACGTACACCCTGAACCAGTGGCCGGCCCTGACGTACTATGCAGAAAACGGCTGGGCCGAAGCCGATAATAACATCGCTGAAAATGCGCTGCGGATGGTCAGTCTGGGTCGTAAAAACTGGTTGTTCTTCGGCTCAGACCACGGTGGTGAGCGGGGAGCGTTGCTGTACAGTCTGATCGGGACGTGCAAACTGAACGGCGTGGATCCAGAAAGCTACCTTCGCCATGTCCTTGACGTCATAGCTGACTGGCCGGTCAACCGGGTCAGCGAGCTGCTACCCTGGCGCATCACACTGCCAACTGAATAACACATCCCCGTCAATACGGTTCTCGCTGTACGCTTACGAGTTTTTTAAGTGTCGTAAAATCGTGTTGAGGCCAATGCCCATAATGCGTGCACTGGCGCGACATCCGACGCCATTCATGGCCATATCAATAATTTTCTGGTGTGTACCGGGCTGAGAGGCGGTGTAAGTGAACTGTAGCTGCCATGTTTTACGGCAGTGAGAGCAGAGATAGCGCTGATGTCCGGCAGTACTTTTACCGTTACGCACCACGCCTTCAGTAGCTGAGCAGGAGGGACAACTGATGGAGATGGAAGCCACGGGAGCACCTCAAAAACACCATCGTACACTAAATCAGTAAGTTGGTAGCATTACCAAACAACTGATGAGACAGCGATTGCCAGCAGCGTATTACCTTCGCCAAATGCAGGGAAAAAAGCGCCTAATGTTGATTTAATTAAAATAAAATAGGATACGTTGCCGATACATGTACCCGCCCAAAAACCAAGTGCCGAAATGAAGCCCGGATATTCGCCGAAACCGGCTTTAGCGTAGCTAAAGACGCCCGCATTGAGTTCAGGCTTTCTTTGCGCAAGGTTCTGGAATACAAATGCCAGCATCAGCATACCGCCACCGGCAATCACCCAGGCAATAATTGCACCAAGCCCACCGGTTGCTCGTCCGAATGCAGCAGGTAATGAAAATATACCCGCTCCGATCATCGCTCCGACGACAAGCGTCGTTAAAGACCAAAGCGATAGCGTATTGGTCGTAGATTTGTTCATATAATTGTCTTAACAATGAAGCTGTGATTGATGAAGTGTGAGTTTAAAAGCGTTAAATATACCGTACTTAAATGAAGTTAATTTTTATGCCATCAAGGCTGCACAGGGGCTGGCTGTAACTCAGATCGCACCGTTTAGATCGTAATAATAACCCTCTTCTCTTTGATTTCTGATTTGCCCGCTGTTGTAGGGCGCCAGTTTCTTTCTCAGACGACCAATAAGCACCTCGACGGTATTGTTTTCTTTACCCATCCAGTCGTGATAGAGATGTTTCATGATTTTACGTTTGCTCAGCGCCTTGCCTTTGTTCTTCACCAGTAGCTTCATAATTTCAAATTCAAAACGGGTCAGTCGAATTTTTTGCTTGTTGATGAAGAGTACTTTACTGTTTAAGTCGAGTTCTAAATTACCTGCAGTAATACGGCTGGAAGGGGTGAGATAATTCCGGCGTACTAAAACCCAAATTCTGATGATAATCTCTTCAATATGACTAGACTTGACAACATAATCGTCAGCGCCGCTTTCAAACGCTTTCACCTTGTGTTCAATATCGTTGCTGCTGTTAAGGATCATGATGCGGATAGTGCGCCCTTCGCGTCGCCACTTACGAATCGCCTGTAACTCAGCAGTGGAAAGCGTTTCAGATGCCATAATCAGGAGTTCAGCTTTATTTGAAAACATAAACATTTCCACTTCCTCAATACTCGAAGATACATCAGTTAAAATACCTGCCTCTTCAATTTGGGTTTTCAAATAATGCTGATTTATAATGTTAGGATCTAATATTAACACGCGCATATCTTCCTCTCACTTTGTTGCTTCGCCTGTTAGGGTTTTTGACATTTTATGAAATGGATTTCTATGCTTTACAGATAAAGCATCGTCACCAAAAGTTGGCTAAATAATACTTTCGAAATAAATTCAAACAATTGTTTTATGAGGGATATTAGAAATACAAAATAAAAAAATGCAGAATAAAAGAAGTGAAGGGAAGAGTATGAGAAAAACAGAGGAAGTAGAGTTAAATCAAGAAAAATCACATTTAATAAGGTTTTTATTCTGCTTTTTTGGCGTGTAGAGTGTTTGTTTAGATGAACGTATGGTTGCTCCAATTGATTTCTGGTTGGGTTTTTGTTAAGAGTTAAGTGCGAGTTTTATTTTTTGATTTAACAATCTATACATCTGTCTTGCATTCATAACATTAGCACAATGAACGTCAATAAACTCATTTTCGGCAAATAAATATGGCACGCTGCAAATCGCTTATTCGCCAGGTTTTGGTGTCAAGCTTCTGGATCTTATAGTGCAGGACAGGCTGGCTTGAGGTGAGTTTCTCAACCAGCACAGAAGGTGCATTATCCTGCGGATTAGCAAGAAATTTACCTTTCGTAACTTTATGGAATCCGTTTTGCACGTCTGTGTCAATGGTCATGCTTCCTGTACGATCGACAAGGTACTCTTTACCATAATAGTTCAACGTGCCGTATTCGCTCACCGTGACGAGACCATCGTTGGTAATGTGGAAAACAATTTTGATATTTCCATTAATCCCTTGCTGGACATTTTTTGAATCTTCATAGTTGATATGTACCGTCGACATACAGTTCATCGGTAGGTAATCATAAACACCAACAAGCTTGTATATTCCCATTGCAAGCAAGGGAAGCATCAACAGGCATAAAACAATATTAATTGTTGTTAATATTGACGAAGTTTTCGCATTCATGTCCTTTCCCTGTATTTTGTTTGCCACACAGGGCAATGTGAGTTGAGTACACCTTGCTTTTTAAAGGCGCTCTGTTGTCATCAAAATAGATATTTTTGGGATATTGCTGGCATTTTAATGCGATTCTTTGCCCTAAATTTGTATTAAAAAATGAGTCAATATTCTCTTGTTTGACGCCATTTTCGTCAGTATAGACATCGCATAATCCGACTGACTTATATTTATGCATAGTGCTATCGTTTAAATGGTACAAATAAAAGGCAGTAATGGTGCTCACCATTAAAACGGTTAATGCTATTGTGCTAATGTAAAAACCTTTGTGGGAGGAACAGATTTTTTTAAATTTTTCGTACGTGCTACTACGTGTAGTACTAACACGAGTACACCGACAGTGCAGTACAAATCCTTGCTTTGGTATTGTTTCGATTTTGTCTTCAAGCGAGAATTCAAGAAATGCTTTTCGCAACAGAGATATGTTTCGGTTCAGGTTGTTATCAGAAGCAACCAGACCATGTTCTTCCCAGACTTTTTCAAGGAGTTCAGTACGGCTGACCTGAGAATTATTGGCGTCAATAAGTGCATTTAATAATCGCGACGTCGCCAGTGAAAGCTCAACTTCGCGTTTATTATCGGTTAAAATGCGCGATTCATCATTATAATGCACTATCCCGTCAAGTAGGTACTGCATAGCTTAAACGTCCTCGCAAATGAATCTAAGCATTATAATTTTAGCGCTACTATTATTCAATCTTCTGATTTCTATTAAGAGTCGAGAAGACGTATTTTTACCGGGTTAATTACACGTAGACAGAGGGACAAACTGCGAGGGCGGGGACGTTGCTTTCTCAACCATTCCTGAGAATGATTACTTTATGAATGATGCGGTGTGGCCGGGTAAGCGCAGCGCCACCCGGCGTTTTTCAGGCCAGTTCCAATTCCGCAAGGATCGCTGAAAGCGCCTCGCGCGGCTCTCCCTGAATTGCCTGCAACGGGAACGGCAAGCCGGGTGTTACCACTTTTCCCCTCATTTCCGCCGCTGCCGCGATGACCCTTACGCTACCGTAACGACGGAACAGATCCCATAGCGGCTCTAACCGTTCTGACTCTGTACTTTTCCCCGAACGCGCTATCGCCAGCGCCGCTTTTGGGAACAACCCCGCGAGAACCGAATACCAGACGTCAAACCCGGCCTGCAAGGCTGAGGCTGCCCGCCAGTCACCGGCGATACCCAGTGTGACCGTATCAGGAAGCCGGGCACGTACCTGCGACAGATCCTCCGGCACGCGGCCAAGCTTGATGGAGCCTACATTTGGCAGAGACGCGACGGCAAATAGCAATTCATCGCTAAACGCAAAACCGGTCGTGGCAGGGTTATCGTAAATGCACAGCGGTACGGAGAGCTGGCGGGTCACCGTTTCATAGAGCTTGAATACTTCCTCATCCGTTAATCGCTGGTACGACACGGGTGCCATCAGCACGCCGGAGACTCCGGCCGTTTGCGCGTCGTCAGCCAGACGCAGAATATCGTCCAGCCGCATTGCGCCGATGCTGACGATAACCGGTATGTTACCGGCATGTTCCACCGCACAGCGTGTCACCCGGGCACGCTCTTCAACGGTCAGATAGGCATAGCTCCCGGTCGAGCCAAGAATGCCCAGTGAATCCACGCCTGCCTCAACCACAGGAGAGAGCAGATGCGTAAAGGCCTGCTCATCAAACGTGCCGTTTTTCAGGGGCGTTAACGGAAATGCGCTGACTCCACGAAACATTTTTTATCCTCTTACAGGGTCAGTAACTGCCTGTGCACCACTGCACCCGGCATCAGACGTTGCAGGTTATCAATCAGATCCGCTCCGGCTTCTTCCAGTGCCGTAAGCGGCATTGACGGCAGACTTTCCAGAATAAACCACATGGTTTGCGCCTGACTGTCAAGACGCGTCCGTATACCCTGGCGCCAGTTCCAGCGACGGCAGGTAACACCGAGGTCGTCGCGCCAGATAACCTCGCCCGGCTCCGGGTATTCCACCACCGGCTGCCCCTCTTTAAAGGTATCAAACGGCTCGCTGCCGTCCGCCAGCGTCAGGCGCGGCGCGCCTGAATAAGTCGCAAGATTTTCTCCACCAACCGGGATGGCGTAGCGAATGCTCACCGCGTTGTAGATATCCACCACCGGATCGAGCGGTGGCAGCGAGCCGTCTTTTAAGACCCGCTTACGTAAGGCGGATGCCGAGCAGGGCGTACGTTTCGGTTTTGCGCCGAAGGCCTTAAATACCTCATCCCAGCCGGAAAGGTGCGCGTCAGCCCACGGCACATCATCATTAAGCATCTGCTGGCAGGCTTGCGTGAGCACGGCCGGAGCGACTTCCGGGTGGGTAACCGGCGCAGCTTCAACCAGAATGCTCAGCGCCCGAAAGCCCGGGGCAATTGCGGCAAGGCGCGGGTCTATTGACGGCGTAACGAGAGACATAAATAATCCTGTATTGACTGTTTTATACCATGGTAGTGACCAATGACTGAAAAAGTCAATATAATGACTGAACAGGGTGCCGATATCGCCCAGGTAAGCCTGGCCGTAGCGAACCGCATACGCAACTGGCGTAAAGAGAAAAAACTGTCGCTGGATGAACTCTCGCGGCGTGCCAGCGTCAGCAAAGGCATGCTGGTGGAGATCGAAAAGGGCGCAGCCAACCCCAGCATCGCCATTTTGTGCAAGCTGGCTGCCGCGCTCGGTATCTCAGTGGCGGATATCGTTAACGTCTCCAGCGAGCCGCTGGTGCACGTTATCGAAGAAGCCGCGATCCCGGTGCTGTGGCAGGGGGAAAAGGGCGGACGCGCCAGACTGCTGGCAGGAACCGCGGGCCCGGATATGATTGAGCTATGGCAGTGGGAGATGCAGCCGGGAGAGCGTTTTACCTCTTCGGGGCATCCGGCGGGCACCTTTGAGCTGCTGCACGTGAACGAAGGCATATTAACCCTGACGGTGGACGAGACGGTTACGCAGGTTGCTGCCGGGGCATCGGCGGTGGCGAAAACGGAAGCCGCGCACGGCTATGCCAATGAGGGAAAAAAGGTGCTGCGCTTTACCATGACGGTGGCGGAGTTTCACCGATAAAAAGCAGCCCGGTGGCGCTACGCTTACCGGGCTGGTGTAGTAGGCCGGGTAAGCGCAGCGCCACCCGGCGTTTTTTTACGCCTCTTCCACACTCACGCGCAGTGCCGCCAGCGCTTTACGTGCCGCCTTCAGCACCTGCTCACACTGCTCAATGGTCAGCGTCAGCGGTGGCTCAATGCGGATGGTTTTGGAATTGTTGAGTGTGCCGGCCACCAGCACCCGCTGGCGGAACATCTCGCTCGCGAAGCTATAGCCGATTTCGTTATCAACAAACTCAATGGCCATCAGCATCCCTTTACCTCGTGCCTCCTGGATCAGATCCGGGTATTCACGTCCCATCTGACGGAAACCGTCCAGCAGCATGTCGCCTTTCTGCTCCGCCTGCGCAGGCAGGTTTTGCTCCAGCAGCACGTTGATGGTGGCCAGCGCGGCCGCACAGGCCAGCGGGTTACCGCCAAAGGTGGTGGTATGCAGGAACGGGTTGTCGAACAGCACCGAGAAGACCTCTTCGGTGGCAACCGTCGCACCAATCGGCATTACGCCGCCGCCAAGCGCTTTCGCCAGACACAAAATGTCCGGCTGAACGTTCTCATGCTCGCAGGCGAACATTTTGCCGGTACGCCCCATGCCGGTCTGCACTTCGTCGAAGATCAGCAGCGCGCCAAACTCATCGCACAGCTGACGTACGGCAGGCAGATAGCCCTGTGGAGGCAGGATCACGCCGCCTTCGCCCTGAATTGGCTCCAGGATCACCGCGGCTACGTCATCGCCGGTTTTACGGCATTCGCTGAGCACGGTGCGCATGGCATTAATGTCGCCGAACGGCACGTGGCGGAAGCCCGGCAGCAGCGGCATAAACGGTTTGCGGAAGGTGGATTTGGCGGTCGCAGACAGGGCGCCCAGGGATTTACCATGGAACGCGCCGCTGGTGGCGACAAAAGTGAATTTCCCGCGCGGCGACTGGTACGCTTTGGCGAGCTTAAGCGCCGCTTCGACCGATTCCGTGCCGCTGTTGCTGAAGAAGCTGTATTTCAGTTTGCCGGGCGTTAAGGCTGCCAGCGTTTTCGCGAGCATGGCGCGAAGCGGGTCGAGCAGTTCCTGGCTATGGAGAGGTTGTTTCGCGAGTTGATTCTGTACGGCGGAAACCACTACTGGATTACGGTGCCCCACGTTGAAAATGCCAAAACCACCCAGGCAATCAATAAACTCCTGTCCCTGGGTGTCGACAAGCGTATTCAGACTTCCCGCTTGCCACTCTACGGCTCCGTAATCCCCGCCGGCGGTAACAGATTTGCGATACTCCAGAAAACCTGGATTGACGTGCTCTTTAAAGTAATCGATGACCTCTCGGTTAAGTTGTTTCATCTCCTCATGATCAAGCGTTCGCTTCTCAATGAGATTCAGTGCGTGCGCGGTACAGGCAAGAGCCGAGGCGCTGGAAGGTAACCTGTTCAAAATATGCTCCCGGGGATCGCGTATCACATGATACTGCGTTAAGTATTGCAGGGATTACGCCACTTCAGCGGACTTAACGAAAATCGGGATAAACGCCAGGTTAAAATAATGTTGCGCAATATTTAATCATGCCGATGTTTTCCAGACGGGATTTAACGGTACAGAGAACGGGGGCAGGAAGACGTGGATGGGGTCAATTGCACCAGGGGGGTGCAGGCGGTGCGACTTAAGTGGGCGTTAACAGATCATCCTTTGCAGGTAATTTCATTGTGAAAGTATTTAAAATCAATCAATTATAAAATCTCACAAAAAGTGCGGTTTAAGTGAAATCTGCGATCTCCATCAAGTTTAACAACTAAAGATAAATTGTTTACCGCCGAAAAAACAATAAACCACAAAATTAACATTCAAATAACCTGCAAGGGATGCTCACGATGTCCTCTCCAACCTATGTCACCCAGAATGAATATCTTCTGGACGATGACACCACCTTAATGTCTACCACAGACGTCCACAGCTATCTGACTCATGCTAACGACACCTTTGTTCAGGTGAGTGGCTATCAGCTTAATGAGCTGATGGGTCAGCCGCATAATCTGGTACGCCATCCTGATATGCCTAAAGCCGCTTTTGCCGATATGTGGTACACCCTGCAACAGGGCGAGCCGTGGAGCGGAATTGTCAAAAACCGCCGTAAAAATGGCGATCACTACTGGGTGCGCGCCAACGCGGTGCCGATGGTGCGCCACGGGAAGGTCACCGGCTATATGTCGATTCGCACCAAAGCGACGGCAGAAGAGATCGCCACCGTGGAGCCACTCTATAAGGCCCTGAATGCCGGACGCTGTACCAAACGGATCCATAAAGGGCTGGTGGTGCGTCAGGGCTGGTTCGGAAAACTACCGGCAATGCCGCTGCGCTGGCGGGTACGCGGCGTGATGGCGGTGCTCTTTGGCGCGCTCGCCGCCACGCTGGTGGCAACCTCAGCAGGCTGGGTGTCGTTGGCCGCAGCAGCGATAATGATGCTGCTGGGCACGTTGTTGTTTGAACAGCAGATTGTTCGCCCGGTAGAGAACGTGGCGCGACAGGCGCTGAAGGTGGCAACCGGCGAGCGCAATAGCGTGCAGCACCTGAACCGCAGCGATGAACTGGGCCTGACCCTTCGAGCGGTGGGGCAACTGGGGCTGATGTGTCGCTGGCTAATCAATGACGTATCAAGCCAGGTGGTGAGCGTGCGCGACGGCAGCGACAAGCTGGCGCAGGGTAATGAGGATCTGAACGACCGCACGCGTCAGACCGTTGCAAACGTGCAGCAGACCGTGGCGACGATGAACCAGATGGCGGCCTCCGTTCAGAGTAACTCTGAAACCGCCACCGAGGTCGATAAGCTCTCCGTAGCCGCCAGCAGTGCGGCGACCAAAGGCGGGAACGCGATGCAGACGGTGGTCAAAACCATGGACGATATCGCCGACAGTACACAGCGTATCGGCTCCATTACCACCCTGATCAACGATATTGCCTTCCAGACCAATATCCTCGCCCTGAATGCGGCGGTAGAAGCGGCACGGGCCGGTGAGCAGGGCAAAGGCTTTGCGGTGGTGGCAGGGGAAGTTCGCCATCTTGCCAGCCGCAGCGCTAATGCCGCCAACGATATCCGTAAGCTGATTGATGCCAGCGCCAGTAAGGTACAGTCCGGCTCCGAGCAGGTACACGCCGCAGGACGCACCATGGATGATATCGTTGAGCAGGTGAAAAACGTCACGCAGCTGATCGCGCAGATTAGCCATGCCACCTCTGAACAGGCTACCGGGCTTTCAGAGTTAACCCGCGCGGTGGCTGAACTGGACAGCATCACGCAGAAAAACGCCGATCTGGTTGAAGAGAGTGCGCAGATCTCCGCGATGGTAAAACACCGGGCCGGACGTCTTCAGGATGCAGTGACGGTTCTCCATTGAGTCTGTAATGTTCCAGAAAAGCCGTTTATTCTGCCAGGCGTAAACGGCTTTCGTCGCTTTATTTGTAATTATTCTTGCGATTTATTGTTAATTTTATATTAAGTAACTAAAGAAAGTGCCTCAGTTATTTATCCCTGCCTAAGTCATTTTTCCCCGATGCTATTTCATAAATGCCCCGTCTGGTGGTTGAGTAACGATCGATACGGCCATATTAATAGCCTCTGCCTATCCATTGTGATGGTTATGAAATAAAAAAGCGATCAAAGTCATAAAGTTAGCGGTTTCGTTACCGATAACGGTGATCGTCTGAGAAATAATCACATCGATGGAGTAAATATGTTCTTACATGACGTAAAAATCGGCACGAAATTATTTCTGGCGTTTGGATTCTTTATTGTCCTGATGGTGGTGAGCGCGAGTTTGTCTTTAATGAGTCTGAACCGGGCAAACAACGGGATGCAATCCATTATTACCAGTGATTATCCAACCACGGTAAAAGCGAACCAGTTAATCGATAACTTCCAGGAATTTATTAGCACTCAGCAGCTCATGCTGCTGGATGAACAGGGAACGTACACGGCGCAGTCGCAGCAGCATCTTAAAGAGATTAGCGAGCACATCACGGTGCTCCTCGGTGAGCTGAACAACGTACTGCAGGATCAGCAATCGCAGCAGGTGCTCGCCGAGATACGCGGCGTGCGCCAGCAGTATCTGGACTCGCGCTATCGTATTTTGCAGGCGGTGCAGAATCACGATCGCGCCGGGGCGCTTCAGGAGATGATGACCAACACCCTCAAACTGCAGCAGGCCTATAAAGCCAAAGTGCAGCAGCTGATTGCGATTCAGAACACTGAGATGCAGAACGCCGGGGTGCAGGTGGAAAGTGATTTCAGGAGCAACCGCCTGCTGCTCATCCTCATCACCCTCTTCAGCGTGGCGGCAGGCAGCCTGATTGGCTGGTTTATCGTGCGTTCCATAACCCGTCCGCTGGGCCAGGCCGTGGACTTTGCGGCGGCGATTGCGGATGGCGATCTCACCGGCAGTATCACCTCGCACGGTAAAGACGAAACCGGCCTGTTGCTGCATGCCCTGATGGAGATGAAAACGCGTCTGCTGGACATTGTGCAGCAGGTGCAGACCGGCTCGGAGAATATCTCCAGCGCCGCCGCGCAGATTGTCGCCGGGAACCAGGATCTGGCTGCGCGCACGGAAGAGCAGGCCAGCTCTGTGGAGCAGACCGCCGCCTCGATGGAGCAGATCACCGCGACGGTGAAAAACACCGCTTCGCATACCGGAGAAGCGACCAACCTGTCGGCAGATGCCGCGAAGGTGGTCAAAAACAACGGTGAGATGATGAAGCAGGTGACCAGCAAAATGCGCCTGATTAACGAGACCTCGAACCGGATGTCCGACATCATCGACCTGATCGATGCCATTGCCTTCCAGACCAATATTCTGGCGCTGAACGCGGCGGTGGAAGCGGCCCGGGCGGGCGAGCATGGTCGTGGCTTTGCGGTGGTGGCTGGTGAAGTGCGCCAGCTCGCGCAGAAGAGTGCTTCGTCAGCCAGTGAGATACGTGAGCTGATTGAAAGCTCCACCAGCCAGACGCAGGACGGGATGAACCTGGTCGAGAAGGCGAGCGAGCTTATCAATGGCATGGTGGGCAACGTGGAAGAGATGGATGTGATCCTGCGTGAGATCCGCCAGGCCAGCCACGAGCAGACAGAGGGGATCTCGCAGATTAACAGCGCGATTGGCCTGATTGATGCCACCACCCAGCAAAACTCCGCGCTGGTGGAGGAGTCTGTTGCCGCGGCGGCCTCCCTCAACGAGCAGGCGATGCACCTGAAAGAGCTGGTACGCGTCTTCCGCGTGAGCGCGCACGCACCGGCTTAATCCAGCTGGGAGATCTCCAGCGCCGCGCGGTCGATCACGCCAACGATCTGCTTAAGCTGCGCGTCGCTGAGCGCTCCCTGATTCACCTTCAGATCTAACACCGCTTTGAAGTTATCCAGTGCCCGCTTCATCTGCGGGTTTTTGCGTAGCTGGAAACCAACCGCACGGGCTTTGATACGCGCCTGAATCTGCTCAAGCTGTTCCTGGTTTTCCTCCAGCCACTGCTGTCCTGCCGCATTGATGGCAATGCGCTTACGCCCATTCTCTTCTTCCGTAATGGTGATAAACGCCTGATCCTGAAGATAATCCAGCGTCGGGTAAATCACGCCAGGACTCGGGGTGTAGTTCCCCTGGGTCAGGTTCTCAATCTCTTTGATCAGCTCGTAACCGTGGCTCGCGTTGCGGGTCAGAATATCCAGAATCACCAGCCGCAGATCGCCGTGACCAAAAAAGCGCGGTCGACGTCCGCCGCCATCATGTTCGTGTCGCATAGTGTGCCTCGTAAATTGATATATCTAAACTATATCTAAGATATATTCAGATGCAATCTAAAAGATCTTGCATTCTTGCTGATTAGCAATCATTATCATTTAAAATCAATTTAGATATATCGTATTCACCTGAGAAGGGTCTTAACATGGCAACCACCCGCTATCCACAACGCGTGCGTAACGAACTGCGTTTTCGTGAACTGACCGTGCTCCGTGTTGAGCGCGTAAGCGCTGGTTTTCAGCGCATAGTTTTAGGCGGCGAAGCGCTGGAGGGCTTTAGCTCCCGCGGTTTCGACGATCACACCAAAGTGTTTTTCCCGGCTCCGGGAACGACGTTTGTGCCACCGGTGGTCACCGACGAGGGCATTGACTGGGGCGACGGCGTGCGCCCGCAAAGCCGGGATTACACGCCGCTGTACGACGCCGCGAAGCATGAGCTGGCGCTCGATTTCTTCGTGCATGACGGTGGCGTTGCCAGCCAGTGGGCGCTAGAGGCGAAAGTGGGCGACAGGCTGACGATTGGTGGCCCGCGCGGTTCGCTGGTGGTACCGGAGGATTACGCCTGGCAGCTGTATGTGTGCGATGAGTCCGGGATGCCGGCGTTGCGTCGCCGCCTGGAAGGCATCGCCAGCTTGCCGAAACGCCCGGAAATTCACGCGGTGGTCACCGTCGGGGATGAATCATACAAGGATTATCTGGCGCACCTGAGCGCGTTCAACATCACCTGGGCGGTCGGCCACAGCGAGCAGGCGGTGGTTGAGCAGCTGGCGTCGCTGAACGTTCCGGCGGAAGATTACTTTATCTGGCTGACCGGGGAAGGGAAGGTGGTTAAAAACCTGAGCCGACTGTTTGAGACTGAGGCTATCGATCAGCAGCTGGTGCGTGCCAGCGCGTACTGGCACGCGAAATAATTACGCTGCTGAATCGAGCTGCGCTTCGCTCACCTGATGTTCGAGCGAGGCGCGGACCTCGTTCAGCGCCTTTTCCTGCTGCGCGAAGTACGCTTCCATATTGCTGAGCGACGACACCAGCAGCCAGGATTCTTCTTTCTCCAGCTCCGCCAGCTCGTTCACTAAGGTGTCGATCTGCTCGCGAACCTGAGCCATTTTTTTGCGGATGCGCTCCAGATCGTTCAGCCTGTCGCTGGCCATCAGCGGCTCGAAGCCCTGCTGCAGGCGCGCCACCAGAGAACGAATGGCTTTGACGTCTCCACGCTGTTTGGCCTGGTTGAGCTGCACCATCATCGCGTTGGCTTCTTCTTTCAAATCGTCTGCCACCAGATCCGGGTGACACAGTTTGCTCGCCTGTCGCCAGAGCCGTTTCAGCTCGTCCCGATCCTCTTGTGAAAGATCTTTCCCTTTACGCAGACGCACTTCGGCATCCTGATGCTGCTCGCGGTATTTCTCGTACTCTTCGTTGGCCTCGTCACGCGCCTGACGCGCAGGCTCTTCCTCACGCGTTAAGCCGCTCTCCAGCTCCAGCGCCTCGGCAAGCAGGTTGGCAATCAGGTTACTTTGCTGCTGCAGATGCTTACGCGCCTCGGCTGCCTGTACGGAATCGGCAGGAAGTTCGCGCCAGCGCTGGGTGAGTGTTGCCAGCACCTCCACGGCCTGGGCCATGTAGCGCTGACAGCGGCGATAGTCTTCCTCGCGACGACGCGCCTCAGCCTGCTGGCGGCGCAGGTTCAGCTCGGCCAGCGTTTTACGCAGTGCGAGGATCTGCTGCATCAGCGGGCCCAGGCGGGAGAAATAGAGATCGTTGAACTCATCAAGCTGCTGTACGCGCGCGTTACGGCGGTCAATCAGATCGCGCAGTCGCTCTTCCAGCGCTTTCAGTTCCAGTTTGCTCGCGGCGACCTGCGGATCGCGCCATGGCGTCACGGCACGCTGGCTCTGTAGCCACGCGCCGATCGCGGCGATGGCCGCAGTGTAGTTTTTCTGCTCAAGCGCCACGACGATTGCCTGTAGCTCATCGTCAAACGCTTCATTTTTCAGCCGGGTTAGCTGGCTCTGAATGATGTCGTCATCTTCCAGTTCAATGGCATTTTTAATGATTTCTAGCCGTTTGATCGGTGTGCTCATGATGCCTTTCGCTTTGGCGCTTAAGTATTTGAGTTAAGGTTAGTTGTTGGAAACGCTACAGGAAATAATACACACGGATGATGATCGGCGCGATGGGGGATTTCTTTAGATTTACGCAGTGTCACCCGCTAAATTCTGAAAATGCAGCAAAATAGACCTTAAATTAAATGCGTGTATTTACACTGTTTACTTTTTGACATAAGTTGCGCGTTTTTTGACAGGCAAGTCTGAAAACGGACTTTTAGCAAGGAGTGGCAGTGATGACAGGGAAAACGTCGATACTACAGGTGCTGGCTGCCATGGCCTTGCTGGCAGGTGCTGCGCAGGCGGCCCCCCTGTCTCCGGCCGACCGTAATACTATTCAGCAGCAACAGCAGCAGCTGCTGGATGAAAACCAGCGCCAGCGTGAAGAGCTGGAGCGCAGCGTGGTATTACCGCGTCCTGTTCAGCCCGACAGTGCCGCGACTCCGCAAGGTCCCTGTTTTGTTATCTCGCGCATTGAGCTGACGGGTACCACCCTTCTTTCTCCGTTAGCCAAAGATCGCCTGGTTGCGCCGTGGGTGAACCAGTGTCTTGATATGGCGCGTCTCAACGCCCTGACCAACGCCGTCTCTGACTGGTATATCAGCCGGGGGTATATCACCAGCCGCGCATTTTTAACCGAACAGGATCTCTCTGGTGGCGTACTGCATCTCGCGGTACTGGAAGGCAAACTCCAGCAAATCCGGCTTGAAGGGGTTCCCACCCGCACGCTGAGCATGACCTTTCCCGGCCTCGAAGGGAAAATTCTTAACCTGCGCGATATCGAACAGGGCATGGAGCAGCTTAATCGCGTGCGCCAGACGCCGGTTGAAATAGAAATTTTGCCCGGCGACAGACAGGGCTATTCAATCGTCAATCTGACGGCTTCGCCTGAATTCCCGCTCAGCGGTTCAGTGAGTTTCGATAACAGCGGGCAAAAGAGTACCGGTACCGGACAACTCAATGGCGCGCTGTACGGCAATAACCTGCTGGGGCTGGCGGATAAGTGGTTTATCAGCGGCGGGCGCAGCAGTGATTTTTCGAACAGCCATGATGCTCAGAATTTTGCCGCCGGGGTCAGCGTGCCTTATGGCTACGGCCTGCTGGACTACAGCTACAGCTGGAGCAACTACCTCAGCACCATCGATAATAACGGCTGGCTCTGGCATTCGACGGGCGACACCGAAACCCACCGTCTGAATGGCTCATGGGTGCTGTTCCGCAATGGCGATATCAAAACCGGCGTGTCGGCGGGCATCACCCACCGCATCAACCATAACTATCTCGACGATGTTCTGCTGGCTACCAGCAGCCGCAAACTTTCAAGTTTCTCCCTGGGCCTTAACCACACGCAAAAAATCGCCTCCGGCGTGGCGACCCTGAACCCGACCTTCACTCAGGGTGTGCCGTGGTTTGGCGCCGAAGATGATAACGACAAGCATGGCGATGTGCCGAAAGCCGAGTTCCGCAAATGGAGCGTCAACGGCAGTTTTCAGCGCCCGGTT
The DNA here is from genome assembly GCF_023544405.1 of Enterobacter cloacae complex sp. OE43NF. Taxonomy (NCBI): domain Bacteria; kingdom Pseudomonadati; phylum Pseudomonadota; class Gammaproteobacteria; order Enterobacterales; family Enterobacteriaceae; genus Enterobacter; species Enterobacter cloacae complex sp. OE43NF. Next base: position 11,438 of record NZ_JAMJFW010000039.1, on the reverse strand, counting down.
GCTGACAGGCTGTGGTGGTTGACCAGCATCTATTTTCAGTGGTCGCCGGACCGGCTGTACGGCAGCGAGCGCCTGACGCTGGGGGGAGAGACCTCCGTGCGCGGCTTCAAAGAGCAGTACCTCTCCGGTGATAACGGCGGTTACTGGCGAAATGAACTCAATTATTCGCTCTTTACGCTGCCGTGGGTGGGGGATGTTGGCCTGTTGGCAGCAGTTGACGGTGGCTGGCTGAAGAAGGACGGATTTGACCGTTACGCCTCCGGCACGCTGTGGGGCGCCGCGTTTGGTCTGACGACGGCTAATCGCGGCTATTCAAGCCAGTTTACCGTTGGCACACCGATGGCGTATCCGGACTGGCTGGCACCGGATCACCTCACGATTTACTACCGCGTATCAGTGGCTTTCTAAGGGACAGGGATGATGAAACAGGATCAGGTTCGTTTTTCACAGCGCGCGCTGAGCGCGTTACTGAGCGTGCTGCTGGCAACGCAGCCGCTGTTACCCGCGGTGGCGGCATCCATCACCCCGTCCGGCAATACGCAGATGGATAAGGCGGCTAACGGCGTGCCGGTGGTGAACATCGCCACGCCGAACCAGTCCGGTATTTCCCATAACAAATACAACGACTACAACGTCGGGAAAGAGGGGCTGATCCTCAATAACGCGACCGGGCAGCTTAACCAGACTCAGCTTGGCGGGCTTATCCAGAATAACCCCAACCTGAAGGCCGGGCAGGAAGCCAAAGGCATCATCAACGAAGTCACCGGCGCTAACCGCTCAAATTTGCAGGGCTATACCGAAGTGGCCGGCAAGGCGGCGAACGTCATCGTGGCGAATCCCTACGGTATCACCTGTAACGGCTGCGGATTTATCAACACGCCGAATGTGACCCTCACCACGGGTAAACCGGTGCTTGATGCCAGCGGTAAGCTGCAATCTCTTGATGTAACCCAGGGGGCGGTCACCATCGAGGGCGCGGGCCTCAATGGCTCGCAGAGCGATGCGGTGTCGATCATCTCCCGTGCGACGGAGATCAACGCGCAACTGCATGCGAAAGATTTACGTGTCGTTGCAGGGGCGAACCGCGTAGCGGCGGATGGCAGCGTCAGTGCGTTAAAAGGTGAAGGTACAGCCCCGAAGGTCGCAGTAGACACCGGAGCGCTGGGCGGCATGTACGCAAATCGGATCCGTCTGGTCTCCAGTGAAACGGGGGTGGGCGTAAACCTGGGCAACCTTAACGCGCGACAGGGGGATATTGCGCTCAGCAGCGCGGGAAAAGTGGTGCTGAAAAACACCCTTGCCAGCGGCAGCACCACGGTCAGCGCGGCGGACGTAACGTTACGCGGAGACCATAAAGCGGGTGGCAACGTCACGGTCTCCGGCCAGACGGCGCTGACGCTTGACCAGGCTCACGTTGCCGCCGATAACAACCTTCAGTTAACAACCCGCGGCACGCTGACGCAAAATGGCGGTGCGTTCACGGCAGCAAATGACGCTACGCTTGCCGCGACCACCCTGATCCAGAGCGCAGATGCCCAGGCAAGCGCGGGTCGTCATCTTGCCGTAAATGCTGAGAAAAACGCGGCGCTTAACGGTTCTGTTGTGGCGGGGCAGCAACTGTCGGTTAAGGGTGGCGAACTGGTGCAGCAGGGAAATCTCAGTGCTTCCGAGATTGCCCTCAACGCGCAGACGTTGACCCAAGAGAGCCGCAGCACAACAAATGCCAGCGGGAACATCACGCTTACCACGTCTGGCCACAGCCAACTGAAAGGCAGCACAACCGCCGGACAATCTCTCGCCGTCAGCGCGGGCAGCCTCGCGAACCATGGCGCATTAGCCGCCGTGGCGGATACCCGGATTAACACCGGTATATTCAGCAATACCGGCACCGTTCAGGGCAACAGTCTTACCGTCTCCGGGACGGATATCACCAGCTCCGGCGCGCTGAAGAGCGCCTCCACGCTGGATATCCGCGCAGACAATGCCACGCTTTCCGGTGAGACCGGTGCGAAAGGGAAAACCACCGTAACCGCGAGCGGCAATCTGAACAACAGCGGCACGCTTATCAGCGATGACACGCTAACGCTGAACGCGGCGCAGATCGACAACAGCGGTACGCTTTCCGGTGTACGGGGGCTCACCACCTCAGGGAAGACGTTCACCGCCAGCGCAACGTCAGTGACCCACAGCGGCGGGGATGTGGTGCTGAACAACACCGATACCACGCTTGCAGGTGAAACCAGTGCCGGTGGCGCCGTTACCGTGCAGGGCCGCAGCCTCAACACCACGGCCACGGCACAGACACAGGGCAACAGCGTCGGCGTGGCCGTGCAAAACGCAAAACTTGAAGGAACTCAGGCTGCCAAAGGCAACATGACGTTGAAGGCTGACAGCAGCCTCAACCACACGGGGAAATCATCAGCTTCAGGGCTTAAGGTTGAAACCGGCCATCTCAGCAACAGTGGAACCCTGACGGCCTCCGCGCTTGCAATCGACAGCCCTGAGGTCATTAACGGTGGTCTGATTCACGCCGGACAAACGCTGTCGCTGGTTACCCGTCTGCTGGATAACCGCAGCAGCGGCGTGCTGTACAGCCCGTCGGCATTGTCACTTTCCCTCTCTGAACTGAACAACGCCGGTATTATCACCAGCGACGCGGCGCTTTCCCTCTCTGGTTCAAATCTGACCAACAGCGGCGAGCTGAGCGGGACTTCACTGGCAATTGATTACGAGACGCTGAAGAACAGCGCGGAGGGGATGCTGCTGGCTCAAGGGGCAAACCGCATCACGGCACAGTCGGTGTTCAGTGCGGGCAGCATGGTGGGCAACACCCTGACGCTGAATGCCGATCGTCTGGAAAGTGCCGGTCTGTTACAGGGCGAGAGCGCATTATCACTGACCGCCGGAATCCTGAATTTACTGACAGGCTCCCGCACGCTGACGGGGGGAGCGCTCGGCCTTTCAGGTACCACGCTGACTACCGCAGGGCAGCTCCAGGGACAGAATGTCAGCATCCGCTCCCACGACTGGACTAACCGCGGAAGTTCCCTCGCGACCGGCTCACTTGACGTTACGACCGCCGGAACGCTCAGCAATACCGGCGAACTGATGAGCCAGGGCAACGGCACGCTGAATGCGGTCAATACCGTTAACAGCGGCAATATGTTGTCGGCCGGTGACCTTTCGCTTAACGGAAAGACGCTGCGCAACAGCGGTACGCTTCAGGGGAATCGCGTCACCGCGCATCAGGACACCATCACGAACAGCGGAACGCTGACCGGGATTGCCGCCCTGACGCTGGCCGCCCGCCTGGAGATGGCGGCGCCATTACTGACGCTGGTGAATGACGCGTCGGGATCGTTGCTGACCGCAGGGGAGTTGTCTGTGACAGGCGGCGATCTGCGTAACGCAGGGCAATGGCAGGGGAAACGGGTACTTATTCATGCGCAGGCGCTTACGAACGGCGGTGCGATCCAGGCAGAAAATTTACTGGATGCGCAAATCGACAGCACCCTTACCGGGACAACGGGCAGCAAAATCACCTCCAATGGAGAACTGGCGCTCTCAGCACTGACGCTGGTAAACAGCGGGCAGTGGATTGCAAAACACCTCACGCTGGGGGGCAGTACCCTGAACAACAGCGGTGAGATCACCGGCGTTGATGCGCTTTCGGTCGCCCTTACGCAACTGAATAACCAGGCCGGAGGAAAACTGCTCAGCGCAGGCGCGCTGACGCTTGATGTGGAAAATGCAACGAACGCCGGGCAAATCCAGGGGAAAGCGACCACGGTTACCGCCGGGCAACTCATTAACAGCGGACGGCTTCAGGGAGAAGCGCTGACGCTGAATGCCTCGGGCGCGCTGAACAATACCGCCAGCGGTGTGCTGCTGAGCGAGAATGCGCTGACGGTATCGACAGCCACGCTGAACAATCAGGGCACGCTACAGGGCGGTGGGGAATCTTCGGTGAAGGCCACCACCCGCGTACAGAACGACGGCAAAATGCTTTCCGGTGGCAAACTCACGCTGACCGCACCGGAACTGGCGAACAGCAGCAGTGGTCTGGTTCAGGCGGTAACGTTGCTGCTGGATGTGGTGAAAGCGGCAAATAGTGGGCGGATACTCGCTACTGACAACGCTGAGCTACGGGGAACGACGCTGACCAACGACGGCATGCTGCAGGGTGCAGACCTGCTGGTTAATTATCAAAAACTGAGTAACAGCGGTACGGCTCTCGGTACCCGTTCGCTTACGGTGAAGGGCAATGAGATTACCCATTCCATCAGCGGTAAGTTGTTCAGCGCGGGTAACCTCACGCTCAACAGCGGCACGCTGAAAAACGCCGGGCAGATTGTGGCGCTGGGAGACGTCACGCTTCATCTGTTAAATGCGCTTGAGTTCAGTGGAACGCTGGCCGCCAGCAACACCCTGTCTCTCACCGCTCAGGGGGATATCACCAATAATGGCACCTTACAGGGAAACAGCCTCGTTCTGAGCACGGGTGGAGTATTAACCAACAACGGCCAGTTCACTGCAGGTAAGGGTGATAGCACGTTCAGCGCGCAACGTATTGTGCTCAATGCAGCCGGTAGCCTCTCGGCAGGCGGCGACGTGGTATTTAACAGCCTGAGTGACATAACCGTAAATGGCTTTACCGGTACGGCTGGCAGCCTGACGATGAATGCTGTGGGCACCTTGCTCAATACCGCACTGATTTATGCCGCGAATAATATGCAGCTCTTTGCCGACCGTATTCATAACGTCTACGGCGATATTCTGGCAGGGAATAGCCTGTGGATGCAGAAAAATGCGGCGGGTGCAGCGAACAGTGAAGTGGTGAATACGTCCGGGAATATTGAGACGCAGAAGGGTGACATTACGATCAATACAGCCCACTTATTAAATGAGCGGGATGGAAGTAATTCGAATACACAGATAACTGATTTGGATAACCCTTCCTGGGTTGGCGAATCATCCTTTGTCGTAAGCCTGGATGATATGGAGGAAGGAAGTTATTCAACAGTAAAAAATCGTACGGATGTCTGGGTAGGAAGCTGCATGAGTTTTCCAACCTATCCAGGTGCGTGCAGCATGGATGAGCCTTTCTTTACCACTTCTTATCGGATTAATGATTCGGGTCAAACTAAACGTTTTGCGATTAAAAGAACTGAGGTTGATGTAACCAGTACTGGCCATGCAGCGCGCATCGCATCAGCTAATAATCTCAATATCACTGCCAATTATCTCGACAATAGCGGTAGCAATATACTTGCTAATCGCGATATTAGCCTAAAAGGTGAGCAGCTCAACAACCAAAGCTACCAGGCGAGTTCTGAGACTGAATATCTTGTCTACACGGCATCAACCATTAATGCCGGTGGTGTAACCTATATTCTGACTGGGCGTGAGGCCGAATCAGAAAATACCGCTAATGTTGTCAGAGCTGTAATACAGGCAGGCGGTAATGTCTCTGCCACCTTCACCAACGACATCAGCAACACTCTCGTCACCGCCAACACGGATGGCTTTAGCAATACGATTGCCGCCCCTACGCTGACCCCGCTCAGCAACCAGTCCATTACCAGCGGCGAGCAGGCGCAGTCCCTTGTCGAAGCGGATGCGCAGGACATCACCACCCCGCAATGGCGTGATGCGGTGAGTGACGCCCTGAAAGATATCTCCGGCGGTTCATCGCTCTCCGACCAAAACGGCAGCAGCGGTAACTATCCATTGCCGTCCGGCAACAACGGCTATTTTGTTCCATCCACCGATCCCGATAGCCCGTATCTGATTACGGTGAACCCGAAGCTCGATGAACTCGGCAACATGGACGACAGCCTGTTTAATGGACTGTATGACCTGCTTGGCATAACACCCGGTGCCACACCGCGTGAAACCAACAGCGCGTATACCGATCGGAACCAGTTCCTTGGCTCGTCCTATTTCCTGGACAGGCTCGGCCTGAACCCGGATCGCGACTACCGGTTCCTCGGCGACGCGGCGTTTGATACCCGTTACGTCAGCAACGCGATTCTGAACCAGACCGGTAGCCGCTATATCAATGGCATCGGCTCCGATCTCGATCAGATGCGCTACCTGATGGACAGCGCCGCAGAGCAACAAAAAACGCTGGGGCTGAAATTCGGCGTGGCGCTTACGGCTGAGCAGGTTGCCGCGCTCGATAAAAGCATGCTCTGGTGGGAGTCAGCGACCATCAATGGTCAGACGGTGATGATCCCGAAAGTCTACCTGTCGCCGAAGGATGTCACCGTTCACAGCGGCAGCGTGATTAGCGGCAATAACGTCCAGCTGGCGGGCGGTAACGTCATTAACAGCGGCAGTACAATTGCGGCGCAGAATGGGCTCTCAATCGACAGCAGCAACAGCCTGAGCAACCTCAACGCCGGGCTGCTGAGCGCAGGTGGCGGGCTGAACCTGAGCGCGCTGGGGGATATCAATAACATCGGATCCACCATCAGCGGCAAAACGGTAGGGCTGGAGAGCGTCGCGGGCAGCATTAACAACATCACCCGCGCACAGCAGTGGAATGTCGATGCGGGAAATGTGCATTTCAGTGGCACCGATGTCGGCAAGACGGCCTCCATCACCGCCACCGACGGGCTGACGATGCGCGCCGGACAGGATATCAACGTGACCGGCGCAAACGTGTCGGCGGGTGGCAGCCTGGGAATGGCGGCGGGGAATGATATCAACATCACCGCCAACGAGATTGTGACCAGCGAAGGACGCGCCGGGCGCAACCGCGCGACCACGGAGACGGCGTCCGTCACACATCAGGGCAGCACCCTGAGCGCGGGCGATGACCTCACCCTGCAGGCAGGTAACGATGTGAATGCCCGTGCGGCAGCGATAGCGGCGGAAGGCGATGTGGGCATTCAGGCCGGTCGGGATGTGAACCTGCTGGCGGAAGCGTCGATGGAACGCTCCAGCAGCCAGGCGAAGAAAAAAACCGCCATTGACGAATCTGTTCGTCAGCAGGGTACGGAGATTGCCAGCGGGGGGAATACGGTGATCCTCGCAGGGCGCGACGTAACCGCGCAGGCAGCTGACGTGACAGCGCAGGGCGATATCGGCGTGGCGGCAGGCCGCGACGTAAATCTGACGACGGCGACGGAGAGCGATTACCGCTATCGGGAACAAACTAAAACCAGTAGCGGCTTCCTGAGCAAAAAGACCACCCACACCATCGAGGAAGAGAGCGCGACACGGGAGAAAGGCTCGCTGCTGAGCGGCGATAATGTGACGGTGTCGGCGGGTAACAACCTGCGGGTGTTAGGTTCTGCGGTCGCTGGCGATGGCGATGTGGCCCTTTCCGCAGGCAACAATGTGGACATCGTGGCGGCGACCAACACCGACACGGCCTGGCGCTTTAAGGAGACCAAAAAGTCCGGCCTGATGGGCACGGGCGGCATTGGCTTCACCATCGGCAGCAGCAAGTCCACCCACGATCTTCGCGAGCAGGGTACCACCCAGAGCGAGAGCTTCAGCACCGTCGGCTCGACGGGCGGCAACGTCAGCATTACAGCGGGCAAACAGGCGCATATCGGTGGGGCAGATATCATCGCACAGAAGGATATCAGCCTGACCGGTGACAGCGTGGTGATTGAGCCGGGGCATGACAAACGCACCCGCGATGAGAAATTTGAGCAGAAGAGCAGCGGGCTGACGGTGGCGCTGTCCGGGGCGGCGGGGAGTGCGGTGAATAACGCGGTCACCACGGCCCAGAGCGCGAAGCAGAGCAGCGACTCACGTCTGGCGGCACTGCAGGGTACGCAGGCGGCGCTGTCAGGCGTACAGGCCGGACAGGCCGTGGCGCTGGACCAGGTGAAGGGCGACTCTGACAAACGCAATAACAACACCATCGGCGTCAGCGCGTCGATTGGGTCACAGTCGTCCAAATCCTCATCGCACATGGAGAGCGAAACGACCACGGGCAGCTCCCTGAGTGCAGGCAATAACGTCACGATAAAAGCCACCGGAAGCGACATCACCGTGGCGGGAAGCCAGATTAAGGCCGGGAAGGACGTGACGCTTGATGCAGCACGGGACGTCAACCTGATTGCCTCGCAGGACACGCAGCAGACAACGGGTAAAAACAGCAGCAGCGGTGGCAGCCTGGGTGTTGGAGTGGGTGTCGGTTCCGGTGGGGCGGGCATCAGCATCTCGGCGAACGCAAACAGCAGCAAGGGGCACGAGAAGGGCAACGGTGTCTGGCAGAACGAGACCACGGTGGATGCGGGTAACCGCGTGACCATCAACACCGGGCGCGACGCGACGATCGCCGGGGCGCAGGTGAGCGGCGAAACCGTGGTGGCGGATATCGGGCGCGACCTGACGATTGCCAGCACCCAGGACAGCGATCACTACAATAGCAAGCAGAACAGCGTCAGCGGCGGTGCGGGTTACACCTTTGGTGCAGGCGGTTTCTCCGGCAGCATCAATGTCAGCCGCGACAAAATGACCAGCGACTACGACTCGGTGCAGGAGCAGAGCGGGCTGTTTGCAGGCAGCGGCGGGTTTGACGTGACGGTGGGCAACCATACGCAGCTCGACGGCGGGGTGATTGCCTCCACGGCGACGGCGGATAAAAACCGTCTAGATACGGGCACGCTGGGCTTTAGCGATATCCACAACCAGGCGGATTTTAAGACGGAGCATCAGGGCGCGGGTATCAGTTCGGGCGGCAGCATCGGCAAGCAGTTTGCCGGGAATATGGCGAACGCTCTGCTGGCCGGAGGCGGTAACAGCGGTCACGCGGAAGGGACAACACAGGCGGCGGTGAGCGAAGGGACGCTCATCATCCGCGATAAGGAGAACCAGAAGCAGGATGTGGCTGACCTGAGCCGCGATGCGGAGCATGCGAACGGCAGCATCAGCCCGATATTTGACAAGGAGAAGGAGCAGCAGCGCCTGCAGGAAGTGCAGTTGATTGGTGAGATTGGCTCGCAGGTGGTGGATATTGCGAACACGCAGGGGGAAATAAACGGGCTGAACGCAGGCAGAAAACAGCTTGCAGATAAAGGGATAACCGAGCCGGGGGCGGATGCCAGCGACGAGGTTAAAGCCGCATATCAGAATGCCCTGCGCGAGACCGATGCATATAAGACCACGACGGCAAAATACGGGACGGGTAGCGACCTGCAGAGGGGTATCCAGGCGGCGACGGCCGCGCTTCAGGGGCTGGCGGGTAGCGACCTGACTGCAGCACTGGCGGGGGCATCCGCGCCGGAGCTGGCGTATCGTATTGGTCACGGCATGGGGATCGATAACAATACGGCAGCGAAAACCATTGCGCATGCCATCCTGGGCGGTGCGGTTGCGGCGCTGCAGGGAAACAGTGCCGCAGCGGGTGCGGCCGGAGCGGCGACCGGTGAGCTTGCGGCGAAGGCGATAGCGGGTATGCTGTACCCTGACGTCAAAGATTTATCGACGCTGAGCGAAGAGCAGAAGCAGACGGTCAGTGCACTGGCGACGATATCGGCCGGGATGGCTGGCGGGCTTGCTGGAGACAGTACGGGTTCGGCGGTGGCCGGGGGGCAGGCAGGGAAGAATGCGGCTGAGAATAACTCGCTGGCACTGGTTGCCAGAGGTTGCGCGGTTGCTGCACCCTGCCGGACGAAGGTCGCAGAGCAGTTGTTGGAGATCGGTGCGAAAGCGGGTATCGCGGGACTTGCCGGAGCGGCGGTCAAGGATATGGCTGATAAGATGACCTCCGATGAACTGGAGCATTTGGTTACCCTAGAAATGATGGGTAATGATGAGATTATTGCTAAGTACGTCAGTTTACTCCACGATAAATATGCGCCTTCCCATACTGGTGGTAACCTGCTACCTGAAACATTGCCTGGTCATACGGGTAATAACACAGGGTCTGTGGATACGGGGCCAAATCACACAGGGAATACGAATCGTCAGAATGATTCCGGTTCGAATAACACCGGCAATACAGAAGGTGCACCGAATACAGGTGGGAACACGACGATAACGCCGATCCCTAACGGGCCGAGTAAAGATGATATTGCTTATCTGGCATTAAAAGGGAAAGAAGCTCAGGAGGCTGCAAGCAATTTAGGTTTCGATCGCAGAATTCCACCTCAGAAAGCGCCATTTAATTCACACGGTCAGCCTGTATTTTATGATGGCAAGAACTACATTACCCCCGATATTGATAGTCATAATGTTACTAATGGCTGGAAGATGTTCAATAGTAAAGGTAAGCGTATCGGTACTTACGATAGCGGACTAAACAGGATTAAGGACTAGTGGTATGTTTGGAATATTCTCTAAAGGTGAACCAGTGAGTATGGAAGGTGAGTTGGTACAACCATCATCCATTGTTATCAATAATTATGAGGAAGAATTGCATTTGCCCTTATCCTATTGGGATATTAAAGATTACAAAAATTCTTGGTTAAAGTCTCTCGGCGAAGGGCTATCCAATAAGACTCACTCAGCATTAGCTGTTTCAATGTATGAGCCTGAAAAAACTAACTTTATATTTACATGGGTTTTATATTTTGAAGATGAGAAAGTTTACGTGCAAAATAACGTCATTTTTTTAGAAGAATGCCATGGTTTTTCCCCGAAAAATATAAATAAGTTTATAGAGAGCCGTACTACGCATGACGGAGATGGCATGAAAATATCTGAATGGCATACAGATCTAAATAGTGTTTTAGATTTTTATCATAGTCTTAACAACTGAAACAGAGCTCACTACCGAGCCGGGAGCTTTCTGTCAGACTTTACTCGAAGTTCCCGTATCTGCGCTGGATCACTGACAGATTGTTGACCTCAACGGCCATGGATATTTCAGGAAGGGGTAAACGCCGAATTAGCCCTGAATTAAGTACGAAAGAGCGGTAAGCGTAAGCAAGCAGAAGGATATTCTCCTTCATTATTTTATCTCAAGGAAAGAAAATGAAAGTAACAACATTCACAGTAACTACTTTACTATTCGTTGTAGCGCTAACGGGTTGTGCCAGCAAAATAAAGCCTGAAACAGTAACCTCTTCCAATGGTAGTTCAATTGAGATTATGGCTGTGTCAGCACAGGCAGATCTTAACAATAATCGTATCGCAGATAATTCACTACGCGTAGTTACTCCGACTCATAACGCTGTAGGAAAAGGGTTGGCCGTTTTGTCTGTGTTAACCGGAAACATAAAACCCAGCAGTTTTGATAAAGAAAATTATAAAGGGGAAATCATCGAGTCGATCAAAAATCCTACTGATACCTATCTTGTTCAAGGTGCAAAGAAAAGTATCAGTAAGTGGATGGACTCCCAATCCAGCGGTTATGTTTATAAAGAACAACTCAATATTGGCCATGCTACCTGGGCATTGATTTTTAAAGATGCTACAGCAACCACTCCCGTTTATCAGTTGAAATATAAGGTGCTTTTCTATAAGAAACC
>NZ_JAMJFW010000038.1:0-46137 GCF_023544405.1 Enterobacter cloacae complex sp. OE43NF | reverse complement strand
TGCATGACCATATTACTGGGGATCCCTCAGCCCGGTGGGAGAGGGTCAGGGTGAGGGCATCAGACCGCACCCTACTAAAACGGCCGTAATCCCCTTCCCACCGGCACCGCACTCATCCACATCGTCACCGCCGCTACCAGCAGAATCACCCCGCCCGCCAGCGCGAGCGTCGTCCAGCCTACCTGTCGCCACAGCACCGGCGTCTTATTGCCGCTGAGTTTTACCGCCAGTTGACGGAAGCTGTGAACCAGTAATGCCAGTGACGAAATGGTCAGGGACGTTCCTGCCGCCATAGCCAGCGCAGAGAGCATGCCCCAGCCGAATACGCCAATCACTTTGCTGAACAGCAGCACCATGATTGCGCCTGAACATGGTCGCATCCCCATTGAAAGAACAATCATCACCCGCGCACGCCAGTCGTCGCCGCTCTGCAACTGCGCCTGCGTAGGCAGATGCTGATGTCCGCAGCCGCAGTGGGCATCATGGACATGATGTGGCGTAAAGGATTTGAAGGTTGGCTTTTGCAGCAGTACGCGCAGTTTTTTCAGCGCCCGCCAGCAGAGGATCCCCCCCAGCACGCCCACCAGCGCATAACTTCCCTTCTCCAGCCAGAAACTGCTCAGGTGCAGCTGACGAGCGGGAAGCTGTAACAGCGAGAGGACGACCACTACCAGCCCGATAGCGACGCCGCCCTGCAGCAGCGAAGAGGCCAGCGTCAGACCGATGCTCGATTTCAGCTTCGAGGGATGCGTGGCAAGCCAGGTAGCGATCACAATCTTGCCATGCCCCGGCCCCAGCGCATGCAGCACCCCGTAGACAAAACTGAATGCCAGCAGGGAACCACCTGCTTTTGTCGGGTTATCCGCCACCGCCTTGAGTAACCCGCTCATCTGCTGGTTAACGTCACGCTGCCAGAGAATGCTTTTCATCATAACCTGCGGCCAGGCCTGCCATAACCACAGCGCGCCGCACACGGCCAGCAATAAAAAGAGCGCCAGCGGCCAGAGATGAAGCCAGCGACGTGGTTTGCGGGCGGAAGAGGCGATCACTGACATTGTAACGTCACCTGCTGTGCAAACTGTTTACCCAGTTCCATATCTTCAGGAGGGGCATCCTCTTTATCCAGAGAGACGGCGAAGTTGAGCGTCTCTTCGCTGGGTTTTGGCGTATGAACAGCGAGTTTGCAGGATTTTTGCAGGGTAGTCGGTAGCGTCACGTCACTCTCCTTCGCATAGCTCATATCGACGTAATAGGTGGGGTCGAAGGTGGAAAAGGTATACGTCTGTCCTGCCAGCGGCTGAGGATGCGCCAGCGGGAGAACAAACGTCAGCACCGCCTGATGACCGTCGCGCGACATGCCGTACTCCGTCGGGCGATTCATAAACTTCACCTTTTGTCCGTTATGCCAGAACTCGGTGAAGTAGTGCTGTCCCAGCACGTTGGCCATGACCTCCGCCGCCAGCTTTTTCCAGATCTCATCGCCTGGCTTTGCATTTCCCGCGTCATACAGGAGATCGGCCGAGGTGATTTCATCCATCGTCCAGCGCATTTTCAGGCCACTCAACTGGGTTCCGTCAGTCACCAGCTCGGTTTTGAGACTGATAAAACTGTGAGGATGCGCGCCGGCGGTGAAAGTGATAACCGCCAAAAATAACGCCATCGCGCTGTGTTTAACTGTTTGCATCAATTCCTCACGTCAAAAATTCTGTGATGTTCGCCAGCAATCCTGAGTGAAAGGGCTGCCGGTACGCTTTTCAGCGTCGATCCTTTAGCTATTCTTACCAGACATTCACACTGGATACCCAACAGATGATGACAACGCTTGAAATTCCATCTGTGCTTTCCAGTTCGCAGCGCCGCTGCCAGGTGCTTTTGATGCTTTACCTGCCCGATGCTGCCGTCACCGCACAGAGCATAATCGCAACCAACGGCGTGGACGACGCCATGGCACGGCAAGATATAGCCGAGACGCGCGATGAAATCCAGCGCTATCACCGGCTGGACATTGTCACGCACCATGACGGCAGCTACCGGATTGAAGGCACGGTCCTGAATCAGCGTTTATGTCTGCTGCACTGGCTGCGCAGGGCGCTCCGCCTGTGCCCACATTTTGTTTCGCAACAGTTTACCCCGGCGCTTAAAACCGCGCTTAAACAGCAGGGCATCGCGCGTCCGCTTTATGACGATACGAATCTGCGGGCGTTGATCAGCTTCTGTTCCCGAAAGCTACAGCGCCCCTTTGACTGCCGTGACGTGCAGTTTTTACAGCTCTTCTTGCAGTATTGTCTGATCCAGCATCACCTGGGCAATACGCCGCAGTTTTCCCCCGTTCAGCGCAACTGGACACAGTCGCGAGGGGAATACTTTACGGCGCAGGAAATTGTGCGTCACTGGAAACGCCGCGTGCCGCAGGGAACCCACAGCGACGAACAACTGTTCCTCGCGCTGCTGTTTATGATGCTGCGCACGCCCGATCCGGTGCTCGATAAACATCAGCAGGATCAGCGTCTGCGCCGGGCCATCGTGCGGATGATTGCCCGTTTTCGCGCCCAGACAGGAATGAACTTCAGCGATGAACAAGGGCTGACCGATCAGCTCTACGTTCATCTGGCACAGGCGCTGGACCGGTCGCTGTTTGAGATCGGCATCGACAACAGCCTGCCAGAAGAGATCCATCGCCTTTACCCCCGTCTGTTACGCACCACCAAGGAGGCGTTGTTTGAGCTGGAAGCGGAGTTTGGCCTGCGTTTTTCTGATGAAGAGATGAGTCTGGTGGCGGTGATTTTTGGCGCCTGGCTGATGCAGGAGACCGATCTGCACGAAAAACAGGTGGTGTTATTAACCGGAGAGGACAAATCCTGTGAAGAGGTGATTGAACAACAGCTGCGCGAACTAACGCTGCTGCCGCTCAATATTCGTTATCTGACGCTGCAGGCTTTTCAGAAAGAGGGGGCTCCGCGCGAAGCGGCGCTGGTCATTACCCCTTACCCCACCGCCCTGCCCCTGTTCTCACCGCCGCTGATCCACGCTGTGGAATCGCTGAACGCACAGCAGCAAGAACATATTCGCGCCATGCTGGAATCGTAGTCAGGCGCGCGCGGCCACTTTCGGGCGAATAAACATCGCCGGTAGCGCGACCAGTGCCATTACCCAGAACACGCCGTGTCCCAGATGTTGATACAGGAAGCCCGCAAAGACCGTCATCACGGCAATGCTGCCGCCCATCGCCACCGCAGAATAGACCGCCTGCAAGCGAATCACATCCCCGCCTTCACGCGCGGCGATATAGCGCATGGCCGCCAGATGGCAGACGGTAAAGGTGCCGCAGTGCAGAATTTGCGCCACGATCAGCCAGGGCAGTTCGGTCGTCCAGCCCATAATGCCCCACCGCGCCACGCCACACACGGCGGAGAGCAGCAGCAGGTCGCGCGCGCCGAAGCGGCGGAACAGTTTCTTGCTGAGCGCAAAGATAATCACTTCGGCCACCACGCCAAGCGACCACAGGTAGCCCACGGCAGAGGCAGAGTAACCGGCGCCCTGCCAGTAAATGGCGCTGAAGCCGTAATACGCCGCGTGCGCCCCCTGAAGCAGGCAGACGCAGGCCAGAAAACGCCAGCTTTGCGCCACCAGGCTTCGCCAGGCGGGCCAGCCTGCGCTTTCCTGATGGCGACTTTCGCCTTGCGGCATGACTGACGGTCGCAGCAGCATGCCCAGCAACATCGAGGCGATACCGATGCTTAGCAGGGCCAGAATGGCGTGGTAATCGTAAAGGCTGACCAGTTTCCCCACCAGCGCAGAGCCAATCACAAACGCAATGGAGCCCCACAGGCGCACGCGACCGTAGTCCATGGTGATCTGCTTTTGCCAGGTGTTTGCCAGGGCGTCCGTCAGGGGAACCAGCGGGGAGAAGAACAGGTTAAAGCCGACCATCACCACCATCAGCCAGGCAAACTGATGGCTGACCCAGAAGCAGGCCACAAAGACCAGCGTTAACAGGGCAAGAATACGCACCGCTTTGATGAGTAAGGAGGGATCGCTGACGCGCGGTGCAATCAGCAGGCTGCCAAGGAAACGCGCCACCAGCCCCGCCCCCAGCAGGACACCGATGGTTTCCGGAGTAAGGCCAATTCCCTTGAGCCAGACGCTCCAGAAAGGCAGAAAAATACCGTAACTAAAGAAATAGGTGAAATAGCTGAGCGCCAGCCAGCGCGTGGAATGCAAGACCATGAATCCCTCCCGAAATGGAGGCCATAGTCTGGCGAGAATATAAAAATTAAGCAAGTAGATAGCCTGCTATAAATTAACGAAAAATTAACATTCCATGCAATCGTCTGGCTTATGGCAGGGAACGAAAATGTGTATTACGTTTAAATTACTCCACTTGCAGAGGTTTTCTGCCATGAACTCACTTCGCTATTTCGATTTCGGTCAGTCACGCCACCTGTTGTTGTTGATTGCCCGTATCGCGCTTGTCGTACTCTTTATTATTTTCGGCTATCCAAAACTGACGGGGTTTAACGGCACCGTACAATATATGACGTCGCTTGGCGCGCCAATGCCCATGCTGGCGGCCATTATCGCCGTGGTGATGGAAGTCCCTGCCGCCATCCTGATCGTGCTGGGCTTTTTCACCCGCCCTCTCGCCGTACTGTTTGTGTTCTACACGCTGGGCACGGCAGTAATTGGTCACCATTACTGGGACATGACCGGGGATGCGGTTGTGCCGAATATGATTAATTTCTACAAGAACGTCAGTATTGCGGGCGCATTTATCCTGCTGGCCATTGTGGGACCGGGAGCAATATCCCTCGACCGACGTTAAGACATAAAAAAAGGCCGCAAACGCGGCCTTTTTTTATTTCTTCTAAGCAGAAGAATTATGCGTATACCGGGAAGCGTGCGCAGATATCCAGAACTTTCGCTTTTACGCGCTCAATAACCGCTTCGTCATTGATGTTGTCCAGAACGTCACACATCCAGCCAGCCAGCTCTTTCACTTCCGCTTCTTTGAAACCGCGGCGAGTAACAGCCGGAGAACCGATACGGATACCGGAGGTCACGAACGGACTCTTCGGATCGTTTGGTACGCTGTTTTTGTTCACGGTGATGTTGGCGCGGCCCAGGGCGGCGTCAGCTTCTTTACCGGTCAGGTTCTTATCAACCAGATCCAGCAGGAACAGGTGGTTTTCAGTACCGCCGGACACCACTTTGTAACCACGGTTCAGGAACACTTCCACCATCGCTTTGGCGTTTTTGGCAACCTGCTGCTGGTAGACTTTGAACTCTGGCTCCATCGCTTCTTTCAGCGCGACGGCTTTTGCCGCGATCACGTGCATCAGCGGGCCGCCCTGTGCGCTTGGGAACACAGCGGAGTTCAGTTTTTTGTACAGCTCTTCATCGCCGCCTTTCGCCAGGATCAGGCCACCGCGTGGACCCGCCAGGGTTTTGTGCGTGGTGGTGGTCACAACGTGAGCATGAGGAACCGGGTTCGGGTAAACGCCTGCGGCGATAAGACCGGCAACGTGCGCCATATCCACGAACAGGTAAGCACCGATGCTGTCTGCGATTTCACGCATTTTTGCCCAGTCAACGATACCGGAGTAAGCAGAGAAACCACCGATGATCATCTTCGGCTTGTGCTCTTTAGCCTGCTTCGCCATGTCTTCGTAGTCAATTTTGCCTGACTCATCAATACCGTAAGGGATGATGTTGTACAGTTTGCCAGAGAAGTTTACCGGGGAGCCGTGAGTCAGGTGACCGCCCTGCGCCAGGTTCATACCCAAAACGGTATCGCCCGGCTGCAGCAGCGCGGTGTAGACCGCGAAGTTTGCCTGAGAGCCGGAGTGCGGCTGGACGTTCGCGTAGTCAGCGCCAAAGAGTTCTTTCGCACGGTCAATCGCCAGTTGCTCAACGATATCAACGTACTCGCAACCGCCGTAGTAGCGCTTGCCCGGGTAACCTTCAGCATATTTGTTGGTCAGCTGAGAACCCTGCGCCTGCATGACGCGCGGGCTGGTGTAGTTCTCGGAGGCGATCAGTTCGATGTGCTCTTCCTGACGTACTTTTTCCTGCTCCATAGCCTGCCACAGTTCGGCATCATAATCGGCAATGTTCATTTCACGCTTTAACATCCGCATCTCCTGACTCAGCTAACAAGTAAAATTTGGCCTGAAAAGGCAGTCCTGTTGGACGACGGGCAACAGTATAACTGAATAGTTCTGTGATAACAGGTCTTGACAAACGATTTTACGCAAACGTTTTCCTTCACGCCACGCAAGGGTTTGAGGAATAAAGCCCTCGTCATTTTCAACGGATTTCTTTTCAGGTTTGTGATGCATATATTTCATCTTGCAAAGAACCATTTACATCACAGGGTTATTTTTATAAGATGCATTTAAAATACATCATTAAGTTCACATCAGAAGGACGCGCTCATGCTCGACGCTCAAACCATCGCTACCGTTAAAGCCACCATTCCCCTGCTGGTGGAGACAGGCCCTAAGCTCACCGCTCATTTCTACGACCGCATGTTCGCGCACAACCCGGAGTTGAAAGAGATTTTCAACATGAGTAACCAGCGTAACGGCGATCAGCGGGAAGCGCTTTTCAATGCCATCGCGGCCTACGCCAGCAACATAGAAAATCTGCCAGCCCTGCTGCCTGCGGTGGAGAAAATCGCGCAGAAGCATACCAGTTTCCAGATCAAACCCGAGCAGTACAACATTGTGGGCGGTCACCTGCTGGCGACGCTGGACGAGATGTTCAGCCCGGGCCAGGAGGTACTGGACGCATGGGGCAAAGCTTACGGCGTGCTGGCAAACGTCTTTATCAACCGTGAAGCGCAGATCTACAGCGAAAACGCCAGCAAGAACGGTGGCTGGGAAGGGACCCGCGCCTTCCGCATTGTTGAGAAAACGCCGCGTAGCGCGCTGATTACCAGTTTTGAGTTCGAGCCAGTGGATGGTCAACCCGTTGCCGATTATCAGCCGGGGCAGTATCTCGGCGTCTGGCTGAAGCCTGAAGGTTTCCCGCATCAGGAGATCCGCCAGTACTCCCTCACCCGTAAGCCAAACGGCAAAGGCTACCGTATTGCGGTGAAACGCGAGGACGGCGGTCAGGTTTCCAGCTGGCTGCATAACGAAGCCAGCGTGGGCGACGTGGTTCATCTGGCTGCGCCGGCGGGCGATTTCTTTATGGCCGTTGAGGCAAATACCCCGGTGACGCTGATCTCTGCGGGTGTGGGTCAAACGCCAATGCTGGCGATGCTGGACACGCTGGCGAAATCCAGCCACAGCGCGCAGGTTAACTGGTTCCACGCCGCTGAAAACGGGGATGTGCACGCCTTTGCTGATGAGGTGAAAACGCTGGGTGCTACCCTGCCGCGTTTCACCGCGCACACCTGGTATCGTCTGCCAACGGATGCCGATCGTACAGCGGCCCGCTTTGACAGCGAAGGGTTGATGGATTTACGCCAGCATGAAGGTGCGTTCAGCGCGCCGGAGATGCAGTTCTACGTCTGCGGTCCGGTGGCGTTTATGCAGTTTGCCGCGAAGCAGCTGGTTGAGCTGGGCGTCAATAAAGACAACATCCATTACGAATGTTTTGGACCGCATAAAGTGCTGTAATACAAAAAGCCCCTCGAACGAGGGGCTTTTTTTGCCGGATGGCGGCTGCGCCTGACCCGGTCTGCAAATCGCTGACAATGTTAAATCGCAGCGTCGTCTTCTTCGCCGGTACGGATACGGATGACACGCGCCACGTCAAAGACGAAGATTTTACCGTCGCCAATTTTACCCGTTTGCGCCGTACGGATAATGGTATCCACACAGGTATCGACAATATCGTCGCTTACCACGATTTCAATTTTCACTTTCGGCAGAAAGTCCACCATGTACTCTGCACCACGGTAAAGCTCGGTGTGGCCCTTCTGACGACCAAAACCTTTCACCTCGGTCACGGTCATACCGGTGATGCCCACTTCCGCCAGCGCTTCACGTACATCATCCAGTTTGAAAGGTTTAATAATCGCATCAATCTTTTTCATGGTGGGTCCTTAAACTCTTGCCTGTAAGCTGCGTCGTAATCGATTGCTCACAGTATCATATTCATTCGAAGTTTGCGGTACTACTCTTTAAAATCGTTGGCTTCCAGCTCATGGCGTGACAGCAGCTTATAGAACTCGGTGCGGTTGCGTCCGGCCATGCGTGCCGCGTGGGTCACGTTACCTTTGGTGATCTGCAACAGCTTACGCAGATAGTTTAGCTCGAACTGGTTACGCGCTTCGGCAAACGTCGGCAGTGCCGTGTTCTCGCCTTCCAGCGCCTGCTCCACCAGCGCGTCACTGATGACAGGTGACGACGTCAGCGCCACGCACTGCTCTATCACGTTGACCAGCTGACGCACGTTTCCCGGCCAGCTTGCGGCCATCAGCCGCTTCATCGCATCGGTGGAAAACGCCCGCACAAACGGTTTGTGGCGATCCGCAGACTGGCGCAGCAGGTGATTCGCCAGCAAAGGGATATCTTCCGCACGTTCGGCCAGCGCCGGAATTTTCAGGTTCACGACGTTCAGGCGGTAGTAAAGATCTTCACGAAACTCATTGCGCGCCATTACCTTTGGTAAATCACGGTGCGTGGCGGAGATGATGCGCACGTTAATGTCGATATCGCGGTTGCTGCCCAACGGGCGCACTTTTCGCTCCTGCAGCACGCGCAGTAATTTGACCTGCAGCGGCGCAGGCATGTCGCCAATCTCGTCCAGGAAAAGCGTACCGCCTTCCGCCGCCTGGAATAGGCCTTCCCGGCTGCTGACTGCACCGGTGAACGCACCGCGGGCGTGGCCGAAGAGTTCAGATTCGAGCAGTTGTTCCGGCAGTGCGCCGCAGTTAATGGCAATAAAGGCGTTTTTGCTGCGCGGGCTGGCATTATGGATGGCCTGCGCCAGGATCTCTTTCCCGGTGCCGCTCTGCCCGTTAATCAGGACGCTGACGTCAGACTGCGCCACCATCCGGGCCTGTTCCAGCAGACGCAGCATGATGGGGCTACGCGTGACAATCGGCTCCCGCCACGCCTCATCGCTCGACGGGGCAGCATGTTCCAGCGCACTGTCGATGGCCTTATACAGCGCGTCTTTATCCACCGGCTTGGTCAGGAAGCTGAAAACCCCCTGCTGTGTCGCCGCGACGGCATCCGGGATCGAGCCGTGCGCCGTCAGGATAATCACCGGCATGCCCGGCTGCTGCTTCTGGATCTCTGCGAACAACTGCAGGCCATCCATTTCATCCATCCGCAGGTCGCTTATCACCAGGTCAATTTTCTCCCGGGCGAGAATTTTGAGCCCCTCCAGCCCGCTTTCAGCCGTCACGACGCTGTAGCCTTCACTGACCAGACGCATTCCCAACAACTTGAGCAAACCGGGATCGTCATCCACCAGCAGGAGATGGGCAGGTTTACGGCTCGTCATGCTTCACATCCTCTTGTTTCGGTGTATCGCTGTCCGGTGCAGCAGATGAACTCGCTGGTTGATATTTACGCGACGAGAGCTGTCTTTCGATATCGGTCAGGTTCTCCAGCTTACGCGTCGTGGTATCCAGTTGCGTACGCAAATGTTGTTGCTGCTGACGCAGGGTATCCAGCTCGCTGTCGGTTGACTGTTGCAGCTTGCTGTAACGGGAGCGCTCTTCAGACAGCTGAAGTTGTAATGTCTGCCCATCGCGCCAGAGCTGATAAACAGGGCGTACCTGAGCGGGAAGATATGCCACAAAGGTGTCGAGCCGCGTGACGTTCGTGCGTCGTTCGACAGGGGTAATTTTGGCATCCCCAAGCAATATTCCGCGCTTGAAGGCGTCCTGCCAGGTATCGTCGTCCAGCATCGCCGCTTTTGAGCGGGCTTCAACCGGAGCCAGACGCTGCGCGCAGTCTATTCCGCGTAGCCAGAACAGAGGATTGGTTTCGACGTCATGCCCCGACAGGTTCCAGATGTCGTCGCAGCGGGTTGAGAGAAAATCTGCCAGCTGATTCTCTGGCCATTTATCTTCCTGTTTATCGCTAATGGCACTTTTTGGCACATGGGAAACACACCCCGCCAGCAATAAACAAGGCAGGCTCAGGCGCAACGTTTTACGGGAAAACACCGCGCGTATGGCGCGGAAAAAGACGTGTGACATACTCACCAGACATAGCTTCATTTTATTGGTTTTTCCGGCTCAGGGGCAGTTCGATACGGAAGCAAACATCGGAACGTTCATCCGTGACAATGTTTAGCTCCCCCTGCATGCGTCGTATACAGTCCCGGGCGATACTTAACCCCAGACCGCTTCCTTTAACCGCACCTTTTCGCTGATGACTTCCCTGGAAGAAGGGTTCAAATATCATCTCTCTTTCGTCATCGGGGATCGGGGTGCCGGTGTTGGCGACATCAATAAAGACCCGTGAACCATTCGTATAGCTTCGGATATAAATGTTACCGGATTCAGTACCATAGTGCACCGCATTGGAATAAAGATTATCCAGAACGCTCATCAATAACATCGGTTCAGCCAGGCAGGTTGGCTCATTCAGCGTCACCCCGGTATGCATCATTTTAGCTCTTGCAGGCAAGCTGTGGGCAGAGATCACCATATCCACCAGCGGCTCAATCTCGACATTTTCGAGGACGACCGCTCCATCCGCCAGCTTGCGGTTGTAATCGAGCAGTTGCTCAATTAATTTCTGCAGATTGCGGCTACTGGCGTCGAGGATCTCAACAATCTCTTTCTGCTCCACCGTCAGCGGCCCCGCTACTTCGTCTGCCAGCAATTCCGTGCCTTCGCGCATGCTGGCCAGCGGCGTTTTAAGCTCATGGGAAATATGACGTAAAAACTGATGACGCTGGGATTCCAGCCACGACAGGCGCTCCGAAAGCCAGATAATCCGCTGCCCCACGGAACGCAACTCGCGCGGGCCTTTAAAGGCCACCGTATCGCCCAGTGATTTCCCCTCCCCCAGACGATTGATCATCCGCTGGATGCCCTTCACCGGGCCGATGATCATTCGGGTAAAAAGTAACACCAGCGCGAGGCTGACCAGGAACAGCACCAGCGCCTGCCAGCCAAAGAACTGACCGCGTTCGGCAATCTCCTGCTGCAGTTGCTGACCGCGAGAGAAAATCACCGCACGGGTAGACTGCACCATCTCAGCATTGGCATTGGCAAAGGCTTCAAGCCGCGCGGCTGCGGCGGCATCAGGGCCACTGTTCTTACACTGCAGCTGGGCCAGATCGTTCAAATCCTGACGTAATGCCTGGTAGAGCTTATCGTCCGGCAACACGCCGGCATGCGCATCCAGCATCTCGCTATAGCGTTTACGCTGATTCTGGTAGACCTTTTCCAGCGTGCGATCGTCAAGCACGCAATACTGACGATAGCTACGCTCCATCTCCAGC
The DNA here is from genome assembly GCF_023544405.1 of Enterobacter cloacae complex sp. OE43NF. NCBI lineage: Bacteria > Pseudomonadati > Pseudomonadota > Gammaproteobacteria > Enterobacterales > Enterobacteriaceae > Enterobacter > Enterobacter cloacae complex sp. OE43NF. The sequence goes on along the minus strand of NZ_JAMJFW010000038.1, from coordinate 34,716 downwards.
GCGGCGTTGGTCATCGCTTCACTGCGTCTGGCGTCAATGAGCGTCGTGCGATTAGTCAGTGCCGCCTGGGCACTAAGCGCGTTCAGGCTTTGCCACGCCTGCCAGGCCAGAATCAGTAAAGGCAGCAGGATCAGCAAAAAGGCCATCATTACGAGTTGACGCAGGGAACGGGGGAAAACGGGCCAGCGTTTCAACGCATTACTCTCTTTGAATGGGTTTGAGGAGAGCGTAACTGAGTCTGCCCTTCAGATACAACAAAGCCGGGTAAAAACCCGGCTTTGTCATGGAATAAGGCGGTGCCTAACTCGACGTTTCGCCCTGTCCTGATAAAGCAGCGCTATGATCAGTAGTTGGACGGCAGGCACCTTTTTGTGCGTCATTCGAAGTTTATGTAGCACGTCCCGAAGGGGCTGACATAAGAAGGTGAATGAGCCACTGATTAATATTATGCAATAGATGTGCCAGAATGCAAATCAATATATTATCACATTGATATTTATATAATTTATGGGTTTTCACCGTTAATTGCTCGCTGAATGATTTCCAGGCTAAGTGTCGCTAATCAGCAACACCTTAACGGGAACCGCACCTGCCATATATAAATCAAAGAGTTAAATGTCTCCATTTGGAGACAGTGGCATTACGGGTCTGTCGCGAAATTGCGACAGACATAAAAAAGCCCGGTAGCGCTTTCGCGTACCGGGCTTTAAAGAGCAATACCGATTAACCCAACTGTTTCCGTGCGTTGCGGAAGATACGCATCCACGGGCTGTCCTCGCCCCAGTTTTCCGGGTGCCAGGAGTTGCTCACGGTGCGGAACACACGCTCGGGGTGTGGCATCATGATGGTCGCACGGCCGCTTTCGCTGGTGACCGCCGTGATCCCATTCACCGAGCCGTTCGGGTTAGCCGGATAGGTTTCCGTCACCTTGCCGAAGTTATCAACAAAGCGCAGCGCCACCAGGCCTTTGCTCTCAAGCTGAGCCAGATGGGCGGCATCACGCACTTCTACCTGACCTTCACCGTGAGAAACGGCGATTGGCATCTGCGACCCTACCATTCCCTGCAGCAGCAGAGACGGACTCTGAGTCACTTCGACCAGGCTGAAACGTGCTTCAAAGCGGTCGGACTGGTTACGCACAAAGCGTGGCCACGCTTCACTGCCCGGGATCAGCTCGCGCAGGTTAGACATCATCTGGCAGCCGTTACATACGCCAAGCGCCAGGGTTTGCGGACGATGGAAGAAGTTTTCGAACTCATCGCGCACGCGGTTGTTGAAGAGAATGGACTTCGCCCAGCCTTCACCGGCACCCAGCACGTCACCGTAGGAGAAACCGCCGCACGCCACCAGCGCATGGAAATCCTCCAGACCGGTGCGACCTGCCAGCAGGTCACTCATATGAACGTCGATGGCATCAAAGCCCGCACGGTGGAAGGCCGCAGCCATCTCAACGTGGGAGTTGACACCCTGCTCACGCAGCACGGCGACTTTCGGACGCGCGCCGGTCGCAATGTACGGTGCAGCGATGTCTTCGTTGATGTCGAAGGAGAGCTTCACGTTCAGGCCAGGATCGTTGTCGTTGGCCTTGGCGTTGTGTTCCTGATCGGCACAGTCCGGGTTATCACGCAGGCGCTGCATCTGCCAGGTGGTTTCGGCCCACCACATACGCAGCGTGGTGCGGCTTTCGCTGAACACCGCATGGCCATCCGCTTCAATGACGAAACGGTCACCCTGAACGGCTTTACCCAGGTAGTGTACGCAGTCTGCCAGGCCGTATTGAGCCAGCAGGGCTTCAACCGCGTCACGATCGGCCGCGCGCACCTGAATCACCGCGCCGAGTTCTTCGTTAAACAGTGCCGCCAGACGATCTTCGCCAAGCGTTCCGATGTTCGCTTCAACACCGCAATGTCCGGTGAAGGCCATCTCCGCCAGGGTCACCAGCAGGCCGCCGTCGGAACGGTCGTGGTAGGCCAGCAGTTTACGCTGCGCCACCAGCGTCTGAATGGCGTCGTAGAAGCCTTTTAACTGTGCCACATCACGCACGTCAGCCGGTTTATCACCCAGCTGGCGGTAAACCTGTGCCAGCGCGGTGGCACCCAGCGCGTTGTGACCTTTACCCAGGTCAATCAGCAGCAGGGCGTTGTCTTCGGTCGAGAGCTGTGGGGTCACGGTATGGCGCACGTCTTCCACACGGGCAAACGCGGAGATGATCAGCGACAGCGGCGAAGTCATTTCGCGCTGCTCGTTGCCTTCCTGCCAGCGGGTTTTCATCGACATGGAGTCTTTACCCACTGGAATGGTCAGGCCGAGCGCAGGACAGAGCTCTTCACCCACCGCTTTCACAGCTTCATACAGGCCCGCGTCTTCGCCCGGGTGACCGGCAGCGGCCATCCAGTTCGCGGACAGTTTGATACGTTTGATATCGCCAATCTGGGTCGCGGCGATGTTGGTCAGTGCTTCACCGACGGCCAGACGAGCAGAGGCCGCGAAGTCCAGCAGCGCTACCGGTGTACGTTCGCCCAGCGCCATCGCTTCACCGTAGTAGCTGTCGAGGCTCGCAGTGGTCACAGCGCAGTTCGCCACCGGGATCTGCCATGGCCCCACCATCTGATCGCGCGAGACCATACCGGTCACGGTACGGTCGCCGATGGTGACCAGGAAGGTTTTCTCTGCCACTGCAGGCAGGTGCAGCACGCGATTCACCGCGTCTGCAACGGTAATGCCCTGACGATCCAGCGCGTTGCCCGCCGCTTTGCGGGTCTGCACGTCGCGGGTCATCTTCGGCGTTTTGCCGAGAAGCACGTCCAGCGGCAGATCGATTGGCTGGTTGTCGAAATGGGTATCGCTCAGGGTCAGGTGTTTCTCTTCGGTCGCTTCACCGATTACCGCGTACGGCGCGCGCTCGCGGCGGCACAGCTCGTCAAACAGCGGCAGCTGATCGGCTGCGACGGCCAGCACATAACGCTCCTGAGATTCGTTACACCAGATCTCCAGCGGGCTCATGCCCGGCTCATCGCTCAGAATGTCGCGCAGGTTGAAACGGCCACCGCGATCACCGTCACTCACCAGCTCCGGCATGGCGTTGGACAGGCCGCCCGCGCCAACGTCGTGAATAAAGAGGATTGGGTTTGCATCACCCAGCTGCCAGCAGCGGTCGATCACTTCCTGGCAACGACGCTCCATTTCCGGGTTGTCACGCTGAACGGAGGCAAAGTCGAGATCGGCGTCAGACTGACCGGATGTCATTGAAGAGGCCGCACCGCCGCCCAGGCCGATGTTCATCGCCGGTCCACCGAGGACGATCAGCTTCGCACCGACGACGATCTCACCTTTCTGCACGTGATCGGCGCGAATGTTGCCTATCCCACCCGCCAGCATGATCGGTTTGTGGTAGCCGCGCAGCTCTTCGCCGTTGTGGCTGTCCACTTTCTCTTCATAGGTACGGAAGTAACCGTTCAGCGCCGGACGACCAAATTCGTTGTTGAATGCCGCGCCGCCCAGTGGACCTTCGGTCATGATGTCCAGCGCGGTCACGATGCGCTCTGGCTTACCGAAATCTTCTTCCCACGGCTGTTCAAAGCCCGGGATACGCAGGTTGGAAACAGAGAAACCGACCAGGCCCGCTTTTGGTTTCGCACCACGGCCCGTCGCCCCTTCGTCACGGATTTCACCGCCGGAACCGGTCGCCGCACCCGGCCACGGAGAGATCGCCGTCGGGTGGTTGTGAGTTTCCACCTTCATCAGGATATGCGCCGGCTCCTGATGGAAGTCATAGCGCCCTGCTTCGCGATCGGCGAAGAAGCGGCCCACCTCGGAACCTTCCATCACCGCGGCGTTGTCTTTATAGGCAGACAGCACGTGGTCAGGGGTTTTCTCCATGGTGTTTTTGATCATTTTGAACAGCGACTTCGGCTGCTGTTCACCGTCAATAATCCAGTCGGCGTTGAAAATCTTGTGGCGGCAGTGCTCAGAGTTAGCCTGCGCGAACATATAGAGTTCGATGTCGTTTGGATTGCGGTTCAGCTTAACGAACGCATCCTGCAGGTAGTCAATCTCATCTTCTGCCAGTGCCAGGCCGAGACGCAGGTTAGCGTCAATCAGCGCCTGACGGCCCTGCCCCAGCAAATCCACGCTCTGTACTGGCGCAGGCTGATGGTGGGAAAAAAGTTTCTGCGCATCATCCAGAGAAGCAAATACGCTCTCCATCATGCGGTCATGCAGCTCTGCGGCCACCGCCTGCCACTGGGCGTCGCTCAGGGTGGAAGCTTCAACGTAATACGCCACGCCGCGTTCCAGACGGTTAATCTGGTTCAGACCACAGTTGTGAGCGATGTCAGTCGCTTTGGAAGACCAGGGGGAGATGGTGCCTGGACGAGGCGTCGCAAGGATCAGTTTACCGGTTGGGGTATGGCTGCTCAGACTTGGGCCATACTTGAGCAGGCGTTCCAGCTGTACGCGCTCCTCTGCATTCAGGGGGGCATTCAGGTCAGCAAAATGGACATACTCAGCGTAAATATTGCTTACCGGAAGGTCGGGTGCCTGAAAACGTGCCAGCAGTTTGTTAATACGGAAGGCAGACAGTGCAGGCGAACCACGCAGAATTTCCATCATAAGTCTCTCGTCTTCGAAGCGCCGGGGCGCTTACAGTGTGCGCAAGGGGGGAAAACGGGCGTCATTATAGAGAATCCTGAGCGTCGACGAAACCGTTTGCGTCGAAATAAAATCGACGGCATCGTTTAACAATAGATGTGACCTCTCTCTCTAATTTGTTGCCAAGTGGCGTAACTTTACGCAAAATGCCGCTCAATCAATGGCAAACCTTATTTTTAACATGGCTACAGCATACTAAGGCAACCGGCGTCGCAGAGAATTAACTAATTGAAAAAATTAAAGATTAATTATCTGCTCATCGGCATTGTAACGTTGCTGTTGGCAGTGGCCCTCTGGCCTTCCATCCCCTGGTTCGGCAAAGCCGAAAACCGTATCGCCGCCATTCAGGAGCGGGGGGAGCTGCGTGTCAGCACGCTTAACTCTCCGCTGATTTACAGCGACATCAACGGCAAAACCATCGGTCTGGACTATGAGCTGGCTCAGCAGTTTGCCGATTACCTCGGCGTGAAGCTCAAAATCACCGTGCGCCAGAACATCAGCCAGCTGTTTGATGACCTGGATAACAACGATGCCGATATCCTCGCCGCCGGGCTGGTGTACAACAGCGAGCGCAGCAAGAATTACCAGCCGGGCCCGACCTATTACTCCGTTTCACAGCAGCTGGTCTATCGCGTCGGTAGCCTGCGCCCGCGTACGCTGGCCTCGATCAACGCTCAACAGCTGACGATTGCCCCGGGCCATGTGGTGATTGACGATCTGCGTGAGCTGAAGGAGAAGAAATACCCTGACCTGAGCTGGACCGTCGATCCTAAACTCGGCACAACGGAGCTGCTGGACCAGGTCAAAGATCAGAAATTGCCTTACACCATCGCCGACTCCGTGGCGATCAGCCTGTTCCAGCGGGTGCATCCTGAAATCGCCGTGGCGCTGGACGTGACGGACGAACAGCCCGTGACCTGGTTTACTCATCTTGATGACGATCAGACCCTCTCTGCGGCCATGCTCGATTTTTATAACACCATTAATGAAGACGGTACCCTGGCACGCCTGGAAGAGAAGTACCTCGGCCATGGTGATGACTTTGACTACGTTGACACCCGCAGCTTCCTGCGCGCGGTAGACAGCGTCCTGCCTGACCTGCAGCCTCTGTTCGAAAAATATGCGCAGGAGATTGACTGGAAACTGCTGGCGGCTATCTCGTATCAGGAGTCCCACTGGGACACCCAGGCCACCTCCCCCACCGGCGTGCGCGGCCTGATGATGCTGACGAAAAATACCGCGCAGAGCCTCGGGCTGACCGACCGTACCGATGCGGAACAGAGCATCAGCGGCGGCGCGCGCTACCTGCAGGATATGATGGCCAAAGTCCCCGAGACAGTGCCGGAAGAGGAGCGTATCTGGTTCGCGCTGGCCGCCTACAACATGGGCTATGCCCACATGCTCGACGCCCGGGCCCTGACGGCAAAAACTAAAGGCAACCCCGACAGCTGGTCTGACGTAAAACAGCGTCTGCCGCTCCTGAGCCAGAAGCCGTGGTACAACAAGCTCACCTACGGCTATGCGCGCGGGCATGAGGCTTATGCCTACGTGGAAAATATTCGTAAATATCAGATTAGCCTGGTGGGGTATCTGCTGGAGAAGGAAAAAGAGGCGACAGAGGCGAAACAGCTGGCGCAAAGCTATCCGGTTGTGGCACCGGACGAAATTAATCGCCCGACGACTTCAATTCTGCCTTTTGTTGCTTTTTCTGCTGACGGCGCATTCGAAAGAAATCACTTAATAGCCCCGAACACTCTGGTGCAAGCACCCCACCGATAGTCTTCACCTGATGGTTCATTCCCGGGTGTCCAAGCACGTCCATCAGCGAGCCCGCAGCACCGGTTTTTTCATCCCGCGCGCCAAAAACCAGCGTACCGATACGGCTGTGCACCATCGCGCCGGAACACATGACGCATGGCTCAAGCGTGACGTACAGCGTGGTGTCGAGCAGACGGTAGTTTTGCAGTACCAGCCCCCCCTGACGAAGCGCCATGATTTCTGCGTGAGCGGTAGGATCGTGGCGACCAATCGGGCGGTTCCACCCTTCTCCAATCACCTGGTTGTTATGGACAAGCACCGCACCCACGGGCACTTCTCCCTCGTCCCAGGCGCGCCGGGCAAGGGTGAGCGCATGGCGCATCCAGTATTCGTGTGAGAATTCAGGGTTGGACAACGGTTGATACTCCAGTCGAAAAGCGGGCGGCATTATACACACCCGCTATGGATAAAACTATTCGAGTTGCTGAAGTTCACCCGCAGGCGTGACGCGCCAGCGGTGCTGGCAAAAATAGAGCAGCGGGTTGTCCTGCTTACTGTCACTGTAACCGCTGTACAGGCGCAGCGGCGTGCCAATGCGCATCTCCAGCTGGGCCACCTTTTCATGCCCCAGACAGCGCATGCTCAATACCCACCCGCCGTAACCACGAGAGATCTGCGTGGCGATCAGGTTCACTCTCGGCAACCACGGCGTATCAAAATAGACCTGCTCTACCAGCGACTGCGGCGAGCCGGTAATCAACCAGATATCGGCGTCGTTCGCATCGAGGTAGCTGGTCAGCCGTGCCTGCACAACCGGAAACGCCGTCACATGATCGCGAAACCAGTGCGCAAAGTCTTGCTCAAGCTGTTTGAGCCGGGCTTCACTGTGGCCAAAGGTACAGCCCCAGAGCAGCAAGCTCATTGGCCAGCGCGCTGCCCGGCCTTTCACCAGCAGCGCAAGGCCAATCACGGGTAACAAAGGTAAGACGAGCAGTGCGTTCAGGGGCTGACGCCGCAGCAGGTAGCGCATAAACGTACCGAACATATCCTGCTGATGTAGCGTTCCATCCAGGTCGAAAAAGACAACACGACGCTCGTGATTAGCCAAACCTTACTCCTCTGGGTCGTTGAATCCTGCCAGCCAGGTAAACAGGAACCCGGCGATCACCGCTACCAGATAGCCTAACAGATAGAGCATGACTTTTCCGGTCACGATGGTGAGCGCCAGCGGTAAACCGGAGAGTCCAAAGGTGATAACGGTGGCAACTTTCCAGTAGCTGATAAGCGCCCCGCCCACCGCCCCGCCCAGACAGGCCGCGAGGAAAGGCTTACCGAGCGGCAGCGTGACACCGAAAATCAGCGGCTCGCCAATGCCCAGCAATCCGACCGGTAGCGCCCCTTTAATCACTTTTTTCAGGCGCGCGTTACGGGTTTTCATCAGCACGGCAATCGCCGCACCAACCTGACCTACCCCCGCCATCGACAGAATGGGCAGCAGCGCGTTATAACCATGAGCCTGCACCAGCTCGACGTGGATCGGCACCAGCCCCTGATGCAGCCCGGTCAGCACCAGCGGCAGGAAAGTCCCTGACAGCACAGCGCCCACTAATAACCCGCCGCGATCGATAGCCAAAGAAGCGCCGTGGGCAATCACCTCAGAGATCCAGCCGCCCAGCGGCTGCAGGGCCACAATCGCCACACAGCCGGTGATAAGCGTGGTCAGCAGCGGATTGAGGATCAGCTCAATGGAACCGGGCAGAACGGCGCGCAGCTTTTTCTCAATCCAGCACATCAGGATGACCACCAGCAGCACCGCAATCACCCCGCCGCGCCCGGGCTGGAGAGCCTCGCCAAACAGGGTTATCTGCGCAAGCTGCGGGCTGGAGAGAATACCGGCCATCACCCCGCCCATCGCCATTGAGCCGCCAAACACTTTGGCGGTGTTAACCCCAACCAGAATGTTCATGATGGCGAAGACAGCGCTACCAAAGATCCCCAGAATGCCGAGCAGGTTCGGATAGTGCGTGGCAAAATCGCCGACAATATCCGGACGCTTGAGGATATTGATGATCCCGGTGATCAACCCGGAGGCAATAAACGCCGGAATAAGTGGAATAAAGACGTTTGCCAGCTGTCGCAGCGCATCGCTCATGGGGGCTTTGTATTTGGCCTTCGCCTGCGCTTTGGTGCGCTCGGCATCGTCAACCGGCACGGCCGCCCCTCCGCCCATCAATGCGCGCATGGCATCAACGACCTGCGCCGCTTTTCCCGGCCCGACGATCAGCTGATGCTGCTGCCCCTGCTTTACGTATCCGCTGACGCCAGGAAGCTGCTTAAGGTGCGCGATATCAAGCTGGTCGTCGTCATGCACCTCGACGCGCACACGCGTCATGCAGTTTTCCAGACGCTGAATGTTCTTCTCTCCGCCGATCCCCTGCAAAATATGGCTGGCGAGCGCTGCTGTTTTTTCCATACACGCCTCTGTGTTAGTTTTCTAATGCCGCCCGTAAGAATCCATTATGCTCGGCAAGCCTGGCTCGCGCGGCGGCGGCATCCAGCCCGCTCAGGATCATCAGAATGGCCGGTTTCACATCGTGATCGGTTTGTTTGAGTACGGCTTCCGCCTCTTCGCGGCTCGCACCGGTCGCTTCCATCACCATGCGACAGGCCCGATCCACCAGCTTGACGTTGGTGGCCTGCATATCCACCATCAGGTTCTGATACACCTTGCCGAACTTCACCATCGCGCCGGTGGAGATCATATTGAGCACCAGTTTTTGCGCGGTCCCGGATTTAAGGCGCGTGGAGCCAGTGAGCGCTTCAGGCCCGACGACCGGCGAAATAGCGATGTGGGCCACCTGCGCAATGGGCGAGCCTGGATTACAGGAGATAGCCACGGTAGTGCAGCCCGTCTGATTGGCATATTCCAGGCCACCAATGACGTAAGGTGTGCGCCCGGAAGCGGCCAGTCCGACCACCAGGTCGTTTGCGTTGAGGTTAAGCCCTTTCAGGTCGTCTTCACCGAGCTGTTTGTTGTCTTCCGCCCCTTCTACCGCCTTCAGCAGTGCGCCAGGCCCACCGGCAATGAGACCGACCACCAGCCCGTGCGGAACGCCGAACGTAGGCGGACATTCAGAGGCATCCAGCACACCGAGTCGTCCGCTGGTTCCGGCGCCCATATAAATAATGCGGCCCCCCGCCTTGAGCGCCTGTGCCGCAGCATCGACGGCCTTCGCCACCTCTGGTAATGTCTCTTTCACTGCCAGTGCGACCAGCGTATCCTGTTGATTAAAACGGTTAACCAGCTCCAGGGTGGAGAGAGCATCCAGATCCATGGTTTGCGGGTTGCGCGTTTCTGATACAAGTGAGCCAAGATTCATCTTTTTTATCTCTGGAATTTTTAATTCATAATAATCGCACTATAATGGAATATAAAATTCATTCAGGCGAGCAAAATTCGTATTTGCGCAGACAATCACATTTTCGCCAGGAGAACGTATGAACTGTTTAATTCGCATTCGCCAGCGTTATGCAGGCTTTGCTCAAAGCGACAAAAAGCTGGCGGATTTTTTGCTTTCTCAGCCCGACCATGCCCGCCATCTCAGCTCTCAGCAACTGGCAAGCGAAGCGGGTGTGAGCCAGTCCAGCGTGGTGAAGTTTGCCCAGAAGATTGGCTTTAAGGGCTTCCCGGCCCTGAAACTGGCGATTAGCGAAGCTCTGGTGAGTAACCCCAATCCGCAATCCATGCCGGTGCATAATCAGATCCGTGGCGATGATCCCATGCGTCTGGTGGGCGAGAAGTTGATCAAAGAGAACGTCGCGGCCATGCATGCCACTCTTGATGTCAACACTGAAGAAAAATTACTGGAAAGCGTGGCAATGCTGCGTGCGGCACGACGGATCATTTTGACCGGCATCGGCGCGTCCGGGCTGGTGGCGCGTAATTTTGGCTGGAAGCTGACGAAAATCGGGTATAACGCCATCGTCGAACAGGATATGCATGCCCTGCTGGCGACAGTGCAGGCCATGGATCCTGACGATCTGCTGCTGGCGATCTCCTATACCGGGGAACGCCGCGAAATCAATATGGCCACCGACGAGGCCCTGCGTGTGGGTGGTAAAATTCTGGCTATTACCGGTTTTACTCCCAATGCACTGCAGCAGCGGGCAACGCGCTGCTTGTATACCATTGCCGAGGAGCAGGCCACGCGCAGCGCGGCTATCTCGTCCACCAGCGCGCAAATGATGCTGACGGATCTGCTGTTTATGGCGCTGGTGCAGCAGGATCTGGAGCATGCGCCTGAGCGGATTCGTCACAGCGAAGAGCTGGTAAAAAAACTGGTTTGAACAACGAATGAGCGTATAATGCCCGCCCTGTTTGTGTTGTTTCTGAGAATTTCCTGATGGCGCTGTTAATCACCAAAAAATGCATCAACTGCGATATGTGCGAACCGGAATGCCCTAACCAGGCCATTTCGATGGGCGACAGCATTTATGAGATTAACACTGACCGTTGCACCGAGTGCATTGGCCACTATGAAACGCCGACCTGCCAGAAGGTGTGCCCGATCCCCAATACCATCCTGAAGGATCCGGCACACGTCGAAAGCGAAGAGCAGTTGTGGGATAAGTTTGTCCTGATGCATCACGCGGACAAACTTTAACTCTCGATAATCACCGTTGCGCTGGCATAGTGCCGTTCATCCGCGATTGTCACATGCATGTGCGCCACGCCGAGTTTCTCTGCCAGCTTCAAGGCCTCGCCCCATAAACGCAGGCGCGGCTTACCCAGCTCATCGTTAAACACTTCAAACTGGTTAAACGCCAGACCGTTACGAATACCGGTGCCAAAGGCTTTGGCCGCTGCCTCTTTAACGGCAAAGCGCTTGGCCAGGAAACGTACCGGCTGCTGATGCGCTTCCCAGATGGCCCATTCGTTATCGCTCAGCACGCGCCTTGCCAGGCGATCGCCACTACGGGCGATCACCGCTTCAATGCGGGCTATCTCGACGATGTCGGTACCTAAGCCCAGAATAGCCATTACTGACGCGCTTCCAGCATCAGGCGTTTCATTTCTGAAACCGCCTCTTTCAGGCCACTCATCACCGCACGGCCAATAATGGCGTGGCCGATGTTCAGCTCATGCATTTCCGGCAGGGCGGCGATGGCTTTAACGTTGTGGTAGGTCAGCCCATGCCCTGCGTTAACCTTCAGACCCAGGCTCGCGGCGTAAGTAGCCGCTTTCGCGATACGCTCCAGCTCTTTAGCCTGCTCGGCATCGTTTTTGGCATCGGCGTAGCAGCCGGTGTGAATTTCAATATACGGCGCGCCCACGTCAGCCGCCGCTTTGATCTGCTCCGCATCAGCGTCAATGAACAGAGAAACCAGGATACCCGCGTCCGCCAGACGTTTGCAGGCATCGCGCATTTTGTCACGCTGCCCCGCCACGTCCAGACCGCCTTCGGTGGTCACTTCCTGACGCTTCTCCGGTACCAGGCAGCAGAAATGCGGTTTGGTGTCACAGGCAATCGTCAGCATCTCTTCCGTGACCGCCATCTCCAGGTTCATCCGGGTATCCAGCGTCTGACGCAGAATACGCACGTCACGGTCAGTGATGTGGCGGCGGTCTTCGCGCAGATGAACGGTAATGCCATCGGCGCCAGCCTGCTCAGCAATAAACGCCGCCTGAACCGGATCGGGATAAGCCGTGCCGCGAGCATTACGCAGCGTGGCGATGTGATCGATGTTGACGCCTAACAGTAATTCAGCCATGACAATCCTCGGTATTTTGATTCATTTTCCTTCCCTCTCTCCCTCCGGGAGAGGGCTGGGGTGAGGGATAAAACGTTAACGTTTCGGCATAAACTGCCTGAACAATTCGCGGCTCTTCAGGGGTTTGCCCCCAAGATACGGCTTGAGCGCAATCCGGGTAAAGCGTTTTGCTGCACGAAGGGTATCCTGGTCCGGAAATTCGCGCTCATACAGCGCCCGGAGCTGGCGTCCGGTAAAGGTGTTGTTATCAATCACGACGCTGGCGATAAACCCTTTTTCTTCCCGATACCGGTAGGTCATCCCGTCTTCGACCTCGTCTCCACTCCCCGCACAATGCAGAAAATCGACGCCATATCCCAGGTGACCCAGCAGCGCCAGCTCAAAACGGCGCAGGGCGGGTTCAGGCGAACCGGTTGCGCCAGCAAGGGCCTGGATACAGTGCAGATAATCGAAGAAAAGTTCAGAGAAGCGAGTCTCATGTTCAAGAACGCGTGAAATGAGTTCATTGACGTACAGACCGCTGTAAAGCGTGATGCCAGAAAGGGGAAGCGCCAGAGAGACGGCTTCAGCGCTGCGCAGGGTTTTGACTTCCCCTCGCCCGCCAAAGCGGACCAGCAGCGGCGTAAAGGGCTGTAAGGCGCCTTTGAGGTTGGAACGTTTGGAACGTGCGCCTTTTGCAACAAGGCGCACGCGACCCGACTCTTCCGTGAAGACGTCCAGCATCAGGCTGGTTTCGCTCCAGGGACGACTATGCAGAACAAAAGCGCGCTGCCAGCCTTCCATTCGTGCGTCGTCTTGGTTTACTGATCTTCGCCGTAACCGAGGCTGCGCAGAGCACGCTCATCATCGGCCCAGCCAGATTTCACTTTCACCCACAGCTCCAGGTGAACCGGTGCTTCAAACATCTCCTGCATGTCTTTACGGGCTTCGATACCGATGGTTTTGATCTTGGCGCCTTTGTTGCCAATGACCATCTTCTTCTGCCCTTCACGCTCAACGAGGATCAGACCATTGATGTCGTAACCGCCACGCTCGTTACTCTGGAAACGCTCGATCTCTACCGTCACGGAGTACGGCAGTTCTGCGCCAAGGAAACGCATCAGCTTTTCGCGGATAATTTCAGAAGCCATAAAGCGCTGAGAACGATCGGTGATGTAATCTTCCGGGAAGTGGTGAGTCGCTTCCGGCAGATGCTTACGCACGATACCGGCGATGGTATCCACGTTCAGACCGGTCTCTGCAGACAGCGGAACGATGTCGAGGAAGTTCATCTGGCTACCCAGCCACTGCAGGTGCGGCAGCAGATCGGCTTTTTCCTGTACGTTATCCACTTTGTTGACCGCGAGGATCACCGGCGTTTTACCGTCGCGCAGCTTGTTCAGGACCATTTCGTCGTCCGGCGTCCAGCGGGTGCCTTCCACAACGAAAATAACCAGCTCCACGTCACCAATCGAGCTGCTCGCCGCTTTGTTCATCAGACGGTTAATGGCACGCTTCTCTTCCATGTGCAGGCCAGGGGTATCGACGTAGATCGCCTGATACGCGCCTTCAGTATGGATACCGACAATGCGGTGACGCGTGGTCTGAGCCTTACGCGAGGTGATCGAAATCTTCTGCCCAAGCAGATTATTCAGCAGGGTGGATTTACCCACGTTCGGACGTCCGACGATGGCAATAAATCCGCAATAGGTTTTTTCTTCGCTCATTCCAGCTCCAGCATTTTTAACGCCTGTTCGGCGGCAGCCTGTTCAGCCTTACGACGGCTTGAACCTGTGCCCACCACCGGTTCACTCAGGCCACTGACCTGGCAATGGATGGTAAATTCCTGATCGTGCGCTTCACCACGCACCTGCACCACCAGATAAGATGGCAGCGGGAGGTGACGACCCTGCAAATATTCCTGCAAACGCGTTTTCGGATCTTTTTGTTTATCGCCCGGACTGATTTCATCCAGACGGGTCTGATACCAGTTCAGGATCAGTTTTTCTACGGTCTGGATATCGCTGTCCAGGAACACGCCACCGATTAATGCTTCAACCGTATCGGCAAGAATAGATTCACGACGGAAGCCGCCGCTTTTCAGTTCACCCGGCCCAAGACGCAGACATTCGCCCAGTTCAAATTCGCGTGCGATTTCCGCAAGGGTGTTACCCCTTACCAGCGTGGCGCGCATGCGGCTCATATCACCTTCATCCACACGCGGGAAACGATGATAAAGCGCATTAGCAATCACGAAACTCAAAATAGAGTCACCTAAAAATTCGAGGCGCTCATTGTGTTTGCTGCTGGCACTACGATGGGTTAATGCCTGTTGCAACAGCTCCTGATGATGAAAAGTGTAGCCCAGCTTCCGTTGAAGCCGATTAATTACGATGGGGTTCATGCGATACCAATAAATGAATGCGTCAAAAATGCAGCACACGAAACCGACCTGAGAAAACCAACGCGGTTTCGTGTGCCGTGGCACCCTTGCAGGGCCAACCTTAAACTTCGGGGGAATATTCTATACACAACGACAGGGGATGTCGTTAGTTCGAAGAGATTTATCGCTGAAATAATTCACGTAGCCGCTAATTAAAGCGACTACGTGTTCAATTATTGAGAATTAATGGATCCCGCCAATACGATTCAGGCGTACCCCGGTCGGCCATTCGCCTTCCTGTTTCTCAAAACTCATCCAGATTGCGGTTGCTTTACCCACCAGATTCGCTTCCGGCACAAAGCCCCAGTAACGGCTGTCCGCGGAGTTATCGCGGTTATCACCCATCATGAAGTACTGTCCCGGCGGTACGATCCAGGTGGCCAGCTGCTGACCCGGCTGTTTGTAATACATCCCGACCTGATCCTGCGCAATTGGCACGGTCAGGATCCGGTGCGTCACATCACCCAGCGTCTCTTTACGTTCGACCAGACGAATACCGTTCTCTTTGGTTTCATCTTTCGGCACCTGGAAGAAACCGTTGGTCGCTTCGCCGCCGTTACGACTGGCAAAGGTCTGCACAAAATCACTTGGCTCAACGTTTGAGTAGGTGATTGGCAGCGCGTTTTCACACGCGGTACCGGAGCTGCAGCCAGGCTGAACGGTCACTTCTTTGGCAACCGGATCGTAGGTGACTTTATCACCCGGCAGACCCACCGCGCGCTTGATGTAGTCAAGGCGTGGATCGTCCGGGTATTTAAACACCACAATGTCGCCACGTTTCGGATGGCCCGTTTCGATCAGCGTTTTCTGGTAGATCGGATCTTTAATGCCATAGGCAAACTTCTCGACCAGAATAAAATCACCAATCAGCAGCGTTGGCATCATGGAACCTGACGGGATCTGGAACGGCTCGTAAATAAACGAACGCACCACCAGCACAATCGCCAGCACCGGGAATACCGATGCCCCGGTCTCCAGCCAGCCCGGTTTCGGGCCAACTTTCTTCAGGGTTTTCGCATCAAGCCCATCACCTGTGGCTGCCTGCGCGGCAGCCTGACGTTCACGGCGTTTTGGGGCGAAAATAAACTTATCCAGACACCACAACAGACCTGTCACCAGGGTAGCGATGACCAGGATCAGGGCAAACATGTTCGCCATGCCAACTCCTTAGGGTTATTTGCCGTCTTTACCAACATGCAGAATGGCAAGGAATGCTTCCTGCGGCAGTTCGACGTTACCGACCTGCTTCATACGCTTCTTACCTTCTTTCTGCTTCTGGAGCAGCTTTTTCTTACGGCTGACGTCACCGCCATAGCATTTCGCCAGAACGTTTTTACGCAGCTGTTTCACGGTAGAGCGGGCGATAATGTGGTTGCCGATGGCCGCCTGAATCGCGATATCAAACTGCTGACGCGGGATCAGATCTTTCATCTTCTCAACCAGCTCACGGCCACGGTACGGGGCATTGTCGTTGTGGGTGATCAGGGCCAGCGCATCAACACGTTCACCGTTGATCAGCACATCCACACGTACCATGTTCGAAGCCTGGAAGCGTTTGAAGTTGTAATCCAGTGACGCATAGCCACGAGACGTAGACTTCAGACGGTCGAAGAAGTCGAGAACCACTTCCGCCATTGGGATTTCATAGGTGAGCGCAACCTGGTTACCGTGGTAAACCATGTTGGTCTGAACGCCACGCTTCTCCACGCACAGCGTGATAACGTTACCCAGATATTCCTGCGGCAGCAGCATATGACACTCTGCGATTGGCTCACGCAACTCATCGATGTTGTTCAGCGGCGGCAGCTTGGACGGGCTGTCGACGTAGACGATCTCTTTGTTGGTGGTCTGCACTTCGTATACTACGGTCGGCGCGGTGGTGATCAGATCCAGATCGTATTCACGCTCCAGACGTTCCTGAATGATCTCCATGTGCAGCAGACCAAGGAAGCCGCAGCGGAAGCCGAAGCCGAGCGCCGTGGAGCTTTCTGGCTCGTAGAACAGCGAGGCGTCGTTAAGGCTCAGCTTGCCGAGCGCATCACGGAAGTTCTCGTAGTCGTCAGAGCTGACCGGGAACAGGCCGGCATAAACCTGTGGTTTCACCTTTTTAAAGCCTGGCAGCGCTTTTTCTGCCGGGTTACGCGCGCCGGTCAGGGTATCGCCCACTGGCGCACCGAGAATGTCTTTAATGGCACAAACCAGCCAGCCCACCTCGCCGCATTTCAGCTCGGTACGGTCAACCTGTTTTGGTGTGAAGATCCCGAGACGGTCTGCGTTATAGACCTGGCCGGTACTCATCACCTTAATTTTGTCGCCTTTACGCATGGTGCCGTTTTTAATACGCACCAGCGAGACAACGCCCAGATAGTTATCGAACCAGGAGTCGATAATCAGCGCCTGCAGTGGGGCATCCGGGTCACCTTCTGGTGGCGGAATATCACGCACCAGACGTTCCAGCACATCGGTAACGCCCACGCCGGTTTTGGCCGAGCAACGCACGGCATCGGTCGCGTCAATTCCGACGATATCTTCAATCTCTTCCGCCACGCGCTCAGGGTCAGCGGCTGGCAGGTCGATCTTGTTCAGAACCGGCACCACCTCAAGATCCATTTCCATCGCCGTGTAGCAGTTTGCCAGGGTCTGGGCTTCTACGCCCTGCCCCGCATCCACCACCAGCAGCGCGCCTTCACAGGCTGCCAGCGAGCGAGAAACTTCATAGGAGAAGTCAACGTGGCCTGGGGTGTCGATAAAGTTCAGTTGGTAGGTTTCACCATCAGCCGCCTTGTAATCGAGCGTGACGCTCTGTGCTTTAATGGTGATACCACGTTCGCGTTCCAGGTCCATGGAGTCCAGAACCTGGGCTTCCATTTCACGATCAGACAGGCCACCGCAAATCTGGATAATACGGTCAGACAGCGTCGACTTACCGTGGTCAATGTGAGCAATGATCGAAAAGTTACGTATTTTCTTCATATAGTTAAATAATTATGCCTTACGAATTCCTGGAGGCCGCTGTTCTTAGCCTGACGTTTTTCAGTGCGAAAACGCAGCATTCTACACTACATCTCCGTTACCTGGAAATGCACTTAGCGCCAGGTATAGCGTGAAGAAATGGTGTTTTCTTTTTTAAGTTGTAAATGATGATAAAGCCCGATGGATCACCGGGCCTCAGAGGAGAGCGTCTCAACACGAAGTTGGTCTGGTGCCAGCCCTACGCTGAGAATAACAGGCTGCCACGCTTCGCGGGCTGCGAGCCTTGGGGAGAAACCTTTGGCAAGCCAGAAACCACCCACACCTCCCAATGCTGCGCCGCACATGGCCGCCGCATCGGTACCAAACAGCATCTGAAACACGCCGCCCATCACAAAGAGCCCCACCAGCGGGGAGAGATAAACCAGCATTGCGGAACCCAACAGGCTGCCTTCGGCAATGCCCAGTTCCACCTTCTGTCCTGCCACCAGCGGTTGCTCACTTGGCACGGAAAGCGTGTGTGAGGTTTGCGGCCCGAGCTTATTTAGCACGCGGCTGCCGCAACCCGCCCGGGATGCACAACTGTTACAGGAGGCCTTTACATCACAGCTTACCAGCGCAACACCGTCCTGCCATGATACAACCGTAGCCCACTCTTTAATCATTGTGCAGCCCTGAATTTGATGCTGTCAGAAATACGCTTCGCCGTTTGCGGGGGTAATTCGCCGACGATGGTGATCTCCGCGTTGTCGCGTACCGTGGTACTGACTGTTCGACGTCCGGTACGCAGCATTTGTTCGGCACTGTTTGCCGTCGCGCGATTGATATTCACCGAGAAGCTGAACAAGCCATCGGAGTAGAGGCGCGATTCAACCGGCGTTTCAATGGTAGGCAGTTGTCGTCGGCTGCTTGATACTTCCGTAAAGCCTTGCGGGATCCAGGAAGGAACCCAGTTGAAATTCACGGAATCTCCCGCCGGAACGGAGAGCAGCGGCGGCAGGCTGGCTTTCGCCAGATTCTGCATGCTATTACCCACCTGATTATTGACGCTAAAGGAGATAACGCGGAACTGTTCCAGCGTTTCGCCATCGCGATCAAGCAGGTCTACACGCATTGGAAGCTTGGTTTCGGCATCAATCCAGACAATGTAGCTGTAACGCGTCCCGTCGCGGGCGACAACGCGGATCACTTCACACAATCTGTCAGCGATGCGCGTACGCCCTACCGAAATAAAATCGTAGTAAGGGGCAAGGCGCTTGAAGTCGGTGTAGATGAGCGATGGCAGAGAATCAACGATATAGTCGCCATTGAGGGTAAAAGGCTCCAGGCCTGGCTCGAAATAGCTGATTTCGTTACCACGCTGAACCACTTCCCGACGCGGGCCATCCATCTGTAAAAGTTGCGCGAGCGGCTGATTATCAAGACGGGCATGGCGATAGCGTAACGACTCGACGCCCTGCTTATTGATGCTGATAAATGCCAACTCGTAATTGAGTGACTGGCTGGCCAGATTCATTTGCTGCAACAACGCCCCGGATGAAACATCAGCCGAGGCGTTGGCAGAGAAGAACAGGCTACCCGCCATCAGAGACATGGCGAACCAAAGTTGCTTCATTACTGCGATTGCGTTCCTAAAGTTTGGTTTCCTGGCACCTGCACAGCAGCCTGCTGGGTTTGTGCCTGCTCAAACTGAAGCTGTTCTGAGTGCAGACGACGCTGCAACTCATAATCCTGCAACATCGCATTAATGCGACGGCGCTGCTCCTGAACCTGCTGTTGCTGACCGCCACTGGCGGAGGCATCAGCCGGTACACCCAAACTTACCGGGCTGGCTTTGCCCATCATCGGCAGTGTGTTGAACACTGGCGCTTCTGGCTGCTGATTAGTTTCAGACTGAGTATTATAGTGCTGGACGCCAACGATAACTGCAAGCGATACGCATGCCGCCACACCCATTTGGGTAAGTTGACTGGCCCACGGACGCACCTTCTGCCAGAACGGCATTTTCTGCCACTGGTGTGGTGCAGGTTGAGCTTCAGGAATCAGCGGAGTGGTCTGATGAACAGGCTCATTCTCAATAGCCGCCATCACGCGGGCTGAGATATCGAAATGGATAACCTCGCTGGTGTCACCACGAAGGGTGTCACGGATGAGATGGTAACTCTCCCAGGTCTCTTGCATTTCGGGAGAATGAGACAACTCATTGAGCAGCTCACTATCCAGCGTTTCACCATCCATTAAAGCGGAAAGTTTTTCTTTCTGCATGCCTAATACCTTTTCCAGTATCCCGCTATCGTCAACGCCTGATAAGCGGTTGAACTTTATTATCAATAGCTTCTCGCGCACGGAAAATTCGTGAACGTACCGTGCCGACCGGACAATCCATGATAGCGGCTATCTCTTCATAGCTCAGACCATCAAGCTCCCGTAACGTAATTGCCATGCGTAAATCTTCCGGGAGCGACTCGATCGTGCGAAAAACAATTTGTCTCAGTTCTTCTGACAACATTAAGTTCTCAGGGTTCGAAATTTCTTTCAGCGCACCGCCACTTTCGAAGTTTTCGGCGTCGATTGCGTCCACATCACTTGAAGGCGGACGACGGCCCTGAGCGACCAGATAATTCTTTGCCGTATTGACCGCAATACGGTACAGCCAGGTATAAAAAGCACTATCTCCCCGGAACGAGTCCAGCGCGCGATAGGCCTTAATAAAAGACTCTTGTACAACATCAGGCACATCACCTGACGGTACATAGCGGGAAACCAGACTCGCCACCTTATGCTGGTAGCGCACCACCAGTAGGTTAAAGGCTTTCTGATCTCCCTTCTGGACCCGTTCAACCAGGACCTGGTCCGTTAACTGCTCGCTCATCCGAGGTAATGTCTCCCCAAACCAAAATTCCACGCGTTATCGAAACGCCACTCTACAAATCCCGCACTTTTGAGCAAGCACCGAGTTGGAGTGTCTATTCTTCAATAAGTTCCGTAACGCCTTTGTTTTTGTTCATCGCGTCACAGACTGTTTATTTTCTCTCATTATAAGTCTGTTCACGATACATACCCACTTTCTGACTTCAAACATCTCTTATCCGGTCAGAAGAGTAACGCAACCCAGGCTTTATTTCACCACAAAATCTGACGCTAACGACCTGCTTCGCAAAATATTTTCCTTCTTTTACATGCCGGA
This sequence comes from Enterobacter cloacae complex sp. OE43NF, assembly GCF_023544405.1. Taxonomy (NCBI): domain Bacteria; kingdom Pseudomonadati; phylum Pseudomonadota; class Gammaproteobacteria; order Enterobacterales; family Enterobacteriaceae; genus Enterobacter; species Enterobacter cloacae complex sp. OE43NF. Next base: position 13,957 of record NZ_JAMJFW010000038.1, on the reverse strand, counting down.
AATCCGCGCATGCGCGTTTAGTCATTGCAACCGAGAATAAAAAAAACGTGCGATATCTCGCACTGAGGTGCTATTCTGCCCAAACACTGTTTAGTAAATTAAACAAAAATCATGAACACAACACCTGAACTACATTGTGATGTACTGATCATCGGTAGCGGCGCGGCAGGACTCTCGCTGGCGCTGCGTCTGGCTGAGCATCAGAGCGTAATTGTTCTGAGTAAAGGACCGATGAGCGAAGGCTCCACATTTTATGCCCAGGGCGGAATTGCCGCCGTGTTTGATGAAACAGACAGCATTGCGTCACACGTCGAAGATACGTTGATTGCCGGAGCCGGGATCGTCGATGAACATGCTGCGGAATTTGTCGCCAGCAATGCGCGTCACTGCGTCCAGTGGCTTATTGACCAGGGTGTACTCTTTGATACTCAGGTTCAGCCAAACGGCGAAGAGAGTTACCACCTTACCCGCGAAGGCGGACACAGCCACCGCCGGATCCTGCACGCTGCAGATGCCACCGGTAAAGCGGTGGAAACCACCCTGGTCAGCAAGGCGCTCAGCCATCCTAATATTCGGGTGCTTGAGCGCAGTAATGCCGTTGACCTGATTATTTCTGACAAGATTGGCCTGCCGGGCACGCGCCGGGTGGTGGGAGCCTGGGTCTGGAATTGTAATAAAGAAAAGGTCGAAACCTGTCAGGCGAAAGCCGTGGTGCTGGCAACAGGTGGTGCCTCCAAAGTATATCAATACACCACCAACCCGGACATTGCCTCTGGTGATGGTATCGCCATGGCCTGGCGCGCCGGGTGTCGTGTTGCCAATCTTGAGTTCAACCAGTTTCACCCAACCGCACTGTTTCATCCGCAGGCGCGCAATTTCCTGCTGACGGAAGCCCTGCGCGGTGAAGGCGCGTATCTGAAGCGCCCGGACGGCTCACGTTTTATGCCGGACTTTGACCCGCGGGGCGAGCTCGCGCCGCGTGATATCGTCGCCCGCGCTATCGATCACGAGATGAAACGTCTTGGCGTGGATTGCATGTATCTGGATATCAGCCACAAACCGGCTGAGTTTGTCCGTCAGCATTTCCCGATGATTTATGAAAAGCTGCTCAGCCTTGGGATTGATCTGACGCGTGACCCGGTACCGATTGTGCCAGCCGCTCACTATACCTGTGGTGGCGTCATGGTTGACGATCATGGCCGTACGGACGTGGATGGTCTGTATGCCATCGGCGAGGTGAGCTATACCGGGCTGCATGGCGCGAACCGCATGGCATCCAATTCGTTGCTGGAGTGTCTGGTTTACGGCTGGTCCGCAGCGGTGGATATAACCAAACGCATGCCGTATGCCCGCCAAGCTGAGCACTTACCGGCCTGGGATGAGAGCCGCGTGGAAAACCCGGATGAGCTGGTTGTGATCCAGCATAACTGGCATGAGCTTCGGCTATTTATGTGGGACTACGTTGGCATTGTACGCACGACGAAGCGTCTTGAGCGAGCCTTACGCCGTATCACCATGCTGCAGCAGGAAATTGATGAGTATTATGCCAATTTCCGCGTTTCCAACAATCTGCTGGAGCTGCGTAACCTGGTGCAGGTTGCCGAGTTGATTGTTCGCTGCGCGATGATGCGTAAAGAAAGTCGGGGTTTACACTACACCCTGGACTATCCCGACACGCTGCCTGAATCCGGCCCGTCGGTTCTCTCCCCGCAGCGTCACATAAACAGATAAAATGCCTGGGTCAGCGCAGTGTAATCTTCGGAGTAACGCTGGTCTGGCCCACGGATAACCATCCTGTCGTTAAAACATTCACCCTCTTTTGGCGAAAGCGCCAGCAAGACCCGGTGTGGTAACCGCCCTTCCGTATCCGAGATATCGGTACGCAGCCGTAAGTTCCAGCCCATCTCCCGTGCGATCTCAATAAAGGTATTGCCGGTGCTTTCGGGAAGAACCACGCAGAAGAACCCTTCTTCGGAAATTAAATTCGCCGCGCTGGTTAACAGGGCTTTATGATCGAGCGAACCGGTATAGCGAGCCTGTTCGCGCTCAGGCGTACCGCACTCCACGCCGGGCGCGTAGTAGGGAGGGTTACTGACGATCAAATCGTAACGCGCCGTTTGCTCTGGTGCCCAGGCCAGTACGTCCGCGCATTCAACTTTAATTCGGGTTGCCCAGGGGGATTCGAGCGCATTTTCACTCGCCTGCCCTGCGGCCTGTGCATCCAGTTCAACCGCATCAATGGTGACATGCTCATCCGTGCGCTGAGCCAGCATTAATGCCAGCAGACCACTGCCGGTGCCAATATCCAGAATGCGCTTAACCCCTGCGACAGGCGCCCACGCTCCCAGTAGAATACCGTCTGTACCGACTTTCATGGCACAGCGATCGTGAGCAACAAAAAATTGTTTAAACGTAAAGCCATCGCGGCGCAATTGCGCTTTGAGTTGAGACATGTCAGAGCAACCTTCTAAGTGAAACTGGAGTAGCATAGGGGAAAGCGAAGTGGCCGAAAAGCGATATCCATACAAACAGATGAAGATTACAGCCGTAACGTCTATAATCAGCGCCCCACACAGAGGTAGAACATGACTGTAACGACTTTTTCCGAACTTGAACTCGATGAAAGCCTGCTCAATGCACTTGAGAGCAAAGGCTTTACACGCCCGACCGCCATTCAGGCAGCGGCCATTCCGCCTGCGCTTGAGGGCCGCGATGTGCTCGGTTCTGCGCCAACCGGCACGGGGAAAACAGCAGCCTACTTGCTGCCTGTGTTGCAGCACCTGCTCGATTTTCCTCGTAAAAAATCAGGCCCGCCGCGTATTTTGATCCTGACGCCTACCCGTGAACTGGCTATGCAGGTTGCCGATCACGCACGCGAGCTGGCAGCGAATACCCATCTGGATATCGCCACAATCACCGGCGGCGTTGCGTATATGAACCACGCCGAAGTGTTCAGCGAAAACCAGGATATCGTCGTTGCGACGACAGGCCGTCTGCTGCAATACATTAAAGAAGAGAACTTTGACTGCCGCGCGGTAGAAACCCTGATTCTGGACGAAGCCGACCGTATGCTGGACATGGGCTTCGCGCAGGATATCGAACACATCGCCGGCGAGACGCGCTGGCGCAACCAGACAATGCTCTTCTCTGCCACCCTCGAAGGGGACGCGATCAAAGACTTCGCAGAGCGCCTGCTGGAAGATCCGGTGGAAGTGTCGGCAACGCCTTCTACCCGTGAACGCAAGAAGATCCATCAGTGGTACTATCGCGCGGACAACCTTGAGCACAAGGTTGAATTGCTCAAGCACCTGCTGAAGCAGGAAGAGGCCACCCGCACTATCGTCTTTGTGCGTAAGCGCGAGCGTGTGCATGAGCTGGCTGAAATGCTGCGTAATGCCGGGATTAACAACTGCTACCTCGAAGGCGAGATGGCACAGATCAAACGTACTGAAGGCATTAAGCGTCTGACCGATGGCCGCGTTAACGTGCTGGTGGCAACAGATGTTGCTGCTCGCGGGATTGACATTCCGGACGTCAGCCACGTGATCAACTTCGATATGCCGCGCAGCGGTGATACCTATCTGCACCGCATCGGCCGTACCGGCCGCGCCGGGCGTAAAGGTACAGCGATCTCCCTGGTTGAAGCGCACGACCATCTGCTGCTGCAGAAAATCGGTCGCTATATCGACGAGCCGCTGAAATCCCGCGTTGTCGATGGCCTGCGCCCAACCACGCGTGCACCGAGTGAAAAAATGACGGGCAAACCGTCTAAAAAAGCACTGGCGAAACGTGCGGAGAGAAAAGAGAAAGAAAAAGAGAAGCCGCGCGTGAAGCAGCGTCATCGCGATACCAAGAATATTGGTAAACGCCGTAAGCCAAGCGGTACTGCGTCAGAAGCGAAAACTGAAGAGTAAAAAAAAGCCGGGAAATATCCCGGCTTTTTGTTCCACCCCCGTGGCTAAAAACCTTACAGGCTTTCAGTAAAGGTACGCGCGATAACGTCGCGCTGCTGTTCCGGGGTCAAGGAGTTGAAACGCACCGCGTAGCCAGACACACGAATAGTCAGCTGTGGGTATTTTTCAGGATGCTTAACCGCATCTTCCAGCGTTTCGCGACGCAGTACGTTCACGTTCAGATGCTGACCACCTTCAACACGCACTTCAGGTTTCACTTCCATTGGGATTTCGCGGTATTCAATTTCGCCCAGCTTATTAACTGGAACGATTTCATCTTCCGCAAAACCCGCTTTTGCTACCACACAGCGTGCTTCGTTTTTCTCGCTGTCCAGCAGCCAGAAAGAGTTGAGCAGATCGTCGTTTGCAGCTTTAGTAATCTGGATACCTGTAATCATGTGTTGCCTCCCTTAGGCTACATTAACTGGTGTCGGCCTTTCGCGGCCAATTGGTAAAACCATTGTTTCTTGTGTGTATATATATCATTCACACCACGGCGATTTATTGATTTAAATCAACAAAATAACCAACCATACAAAGAGTGTGGTCTGGTTTTATTGTTTCAGATCAATTTTCCAGCCTTACCAATTCAAATCAATTTGTAATTTTTCAACCATAATTTAAGGAGTTACGGCTAATTTCCGCATGGAATTTTGCACCTCAGGATTTAGCGGTTAAGCTAGGCGCAGAATGAGATTCGCAGGAGAGCGAGATGACGACACCGCTGACATGGCACGATGTGCTGGCAGAAGAGAAACAGCAGCCCTATTTTATCAACACTCTCAGTACCGTTGCGGCAGAGCGGCAGTCTGGCCAGACGATTTATCCGCCCCAGAAAGACGTATTTAACGCGTTTCGCTATACCGAACTGAGCGATGTCAAAGTCGTGATCCTGGGTCAGGATCCTTACCACGGCCCTGGTCAGGCTCATGGGCTGGCCTTCTCCGTGCGCCCGGGCGTGGCTATCCCCCCTTCTCTGCTGAACATGTATAAAGAGCTTGAAGGAACGATCCCCGGTTTTACTCGGCCCAATCATGGTTACCTGGAAAGCTGGGCGCGCCAGGGCGTGCTGTTACTGAATACTGTCTTAACCGTACGAGCAGGTCAGGCGCACTTTCACGCCAGCCTTGGGTGGGAAACCTTTACGGATAAAGTCATCAGCCTTATCAATGAACATCGTGAGGGGGTAGTGTTTTTACTCTGGGGATCGCATGCGCAGAAGAAAGGGGCGATTATTGACCGTCAGCGTCATCACGTGTTGAAAGCGCCACACCCGTCTCCGCTGTCAGCCCATCGTGGTTTCTTTGGCTGTAATCATTTTGTTCTGGCGAATGAGTGGCTGGAAAAACGTGGCGAAACGCCGATTGACTGGATGCCCGTGTTACCGGCAGAAAGCGAGTAGGAAATGAATGTGCCGGGCTGGCCCGGCACATAAAAAGCTTATGCTTTGTTCTGACGCCACCACTCCGCCAGCAGTACGCCGGTCGCGACGGAAACGTTCAGACTTTCCACATTGCCCGTCCCGTCAATAGAGACGCTCAGATCCGCACTCGAGAGTGCCGCGTCTGACAGACCATCACGTTCCTGACCTAACACCAGCACCATCTTGCGCGGCAGCGTCGCTTTAAACAGCGGCGTACCGGCATGGCTGGAGGTCGTCACAATGGAATAGCCCGCTTTACGGAACTGCTCGATGGCATCCAGAACGCTGTCGCCGGTGATCGGCTGAACGTGCTCGGCACCGCCTTCCGCAGTACGGATCGCAGCACCGGATTCCAGCAGCGCAGCATCCTGCAGCAGTACCCCTTTAACGCCGAAGTGCGCGCAGCTGCGCATCATCGCACCCAGGTTATGCGGGTTACCCACATCTTCCAGCGCCAGCACGCAGTCATCGGCACCGGCCTGGCTGACCCACTGTTGCACCGTTGTGCCGTTGCGTTTTTTGATCAGGAAGCAGACACCACCGTGGTGTTCGGTGCCTGACGCTTTCGTCAACTCGGCATCATCAACCACATGGTAGGCTTTACGGTTTGCCGCCATCCAGCGCAGGGCTTCTTTGAAGCGAGGGGTGACGCTCTGGATAAACCATGCACGAACGATACACTCAGGGCGGCTCTGGAACAGAGCCTGACAGGCGTTTTCGCCATACACGCGTGTCTCTTCCGCACGCTGACGGCGCAGCACTTCCGGATCGATAAAGCTTTTACCGCTGATGCCGCCGTGATCGGCTTTTTCAGGCGTCTCATCGCCAGGCGCGCGGGACACGGTACGCCATGGTGACGAACCCTCACGTGCAAAATCATCGCGTTTGCGATCGTCACGCTTGCGGTCATCACGTTTGCGGTCATCACCACGGTTGTTTCTGTCATCGCGGGCGGGGCGACGGCCACCGTCTGCACGAGAGGACGCCGGACGCCCGCCACCTTTTCCGGTACGCGGATTTTGGGTGCGTTTATCAGAGTCATCATCACTGCGGACATACATCACTTTGACCTTGCCGCTTTTATTTTTCATTTCGTCGTTCATGCTTTTCTCCACCAGCGCTGCGCGAAGCGCGCAGATTACCCGATGTGCAAGCGCATAGCCATAATTTCGTACAAAAGCCTGTGACTATTGTTCTCATTGAATAAAACGCATTGTCGTTTCAAACAGGCTCATTGATAATATGTAACATATTAGAAACATTATCGGCATACTGCCGCTGTCCCATGGTTCTATCAGAGGTTAGTTATGAATACCGTATGTGCCAACTGTCAGGCTCTTAACCGCATTCCGGACGATCGGATCGAGGATGGTGCGAAATGCGGGCGTTGTGGCCATGAGTTGTTTGATGGCGATGTGATTAACGCTACAGGTGCTACGCTGGACAAACTCCTCAAGGACGATCTCCCGGTGGTTGTCGATTTCTGGGCACCATGGTGTGGCCCGTGCCGTAACTTCGCGCCAATCTTTGAAGATGTCGCCGAAGAGCGCAGCGGGAAGATGCGTTTTGTGAAGGTGAATACGGAGGCAGAACGCGAGCTCAGCGCCCGTTTTCGTATTCGTAGCATTCCGACCATCATGATTTTCAAAAATGGTGAAGTCATCGACATGCTCAACGGCGCGGTACCCAAAGCGCCGTTCGAGAGCTGGTTGAACGAGTCGCTGTAACATTCACGGGGCACATCTTGTGCCCCGTTCCCGCCTCTGCGAAAATGGGGTTTTTCCTGCCCTTTCGCCCATGACTGATAACGCTGTACTTCAATTACGCGCCGAACGCCTTGCCCGCGCGACTCGCCCTTTTCTCGCTCGTGGCAACCGCATCCGTCGCTGCCAGCGCTGCCTGCTGCCGTTAAAAGTGTGCCTGTGCGACACGCTGGTACCGGCCACGGCGGAAAGCCGTTTTTGCCTGGTCATGTTTGATACCGAACCGATGAAACCCAGCAATACGGGTCGTCTGATCGCCGATATTCTGCCTGATACGGCCGCGTTTCAGTGGTCGCGCACGGAGCCTCCTCAGGCCCTGCTCGAATTAGTGGCAAGCCCGGACTATCAGCCGATGGTCGTTTTCCCCGCCTCCTATGCAGGCGCCGACCGTCAGGTATTGTCAGCCCCGCCATCCGGAAAACCACCGCTGTTTATTATGCTGGATGGCACCTGGACGGAAGCGCGGAAAATGTTCCGTAAAAGCCCTTACCTTGACGCGCTGCCGATCATTTCTGTCGACCTCTCTCGCGTATCGGCCTACCGCTTACGTGAAGCCCATGCTGACGGACAATACTGCACCGCCGAAGTGGCGATCGCACTGCTGGATTTAGCGGGTGATACCGAGGCGGCTGGCGCGCTGGGCAGCCATTTCTCCCGTTTTCGCGAACGCTATCTGGCGGGAAAAACCGTTCATAAGGGCAGTGTCACAGCAACCGGGACAGAAAACGTTTAAAATCATCAGGTCGCTTGCATTCACAGGAGGCCTGCATGAGCCAGCGAGGGTTAGAAGCGCTACTACGTCCTAAATCCATAGCCGTTATCGGCGCATCAATGAAACCGGATCGCGCTGGCTATCTGATGATGCGCAACCTGCTGGCCGGCGGATTTAATGGCCCCGTTATGCCCGTTACACCGGCCTATAAGGCCGTTCAGGGGGTACTTGCATGGCCTGATGTGCAGAGCCTGCCTTTCGTACCCGATCTGGCCGTACTCTGTACAAATGCGAAACGTAACCCGGAATTGCTGGAATCGCTCGGCAAGAAAGGGTGTAAGACCTGCATTATCCTCTCATCTCCTCCTGAACAGCAGCCCGAGCTTCTGGCGTGCGCCAGCCGCTATCAAATGCGTATTCTTGGGCCGAACAGTCTGGGATTACTCGCCCCCTGGCAAGGACTGAATGCCAGCTTTTCTCCAGTGCCGATCCGTAAAGGCAAACTTGCTTTTATTTCGCAGTCGGCTGCGGTATCCAACACGATCCTTGACTGGGCGCAGCAGCGTGAGATGGGGTTCTCCTACTTCATCGCCCTGGGTGACAGCCTGGATATCGACGTGGATGAACTGCTGGATTTTCTGGCGCGTGACAGCAAAACCAGTGCGATCCTGCTTTATCTTGAACACCTCAGCGACGCCCGTCGTTTTGTGTCGGCATCGCGCAGCGCGTCACGTAATAAACCCATCCTGGTCATCAAAAGCGGACGCAGCCCTGCAGCACAAAGCCTGCTGCATTCCCATTCCGGGATGGATCCCGCCTGGGATGCGGCCATCCAGCGCGCGGGTTTACTGCGGGTACAGGACACGCACGAACTTTTTTCCGCCGTCGAGACGTTGAGTCATATGCGTCCGTTGCGCGGAGAGAAATTAATGATCGTCAGTAACGGTGCAGCTCCGGCGGCGCTGGCGCTGGACGAACTGTGGCTACGTAATGGCAAGCTGGCCACGCTCGGTGAAGAGACGCTTCAGCGCCTGAGAGAGGCTTTACCCATCAGCGTTGCCCCCGGGAACCCCCTTGATTTACGCGATGATGCCAGTAGCGATCGCTATATCAAAGCCATTTCTATTTTGCTGGATAGTCAGGATTTCGATGCGCTGATGATTATCCACTCCCCCAGCGCGGTCGCTCCTGGCAGCGAGAGCGCGCGAGCCCTCATTGAAGCAGTGCGTAACCATCCGCGTGGTAAATACGTCACTCTGCTCACCAACTGGTGCGGTGAATTCTCCTCTCAGGAGGCACGGCGACTGTTCAGCGAAGCGGGGTTGCCAACGTACCGTACCCCGGAAGGGACTATTACCGCCTTTATGCATATGGTGGAGTACCGTCGTAACCAGAAACAGTTACGTGAAACTCCAGCATTGCCCGGCAATCTGACGGCAAATTCCGTCGACGTTCACCGGCTGTTGCAACAGGCTATCGATGAAGGTGCAACATCGCTGGACACTCACGAAGTGCAACCCATTCTTGGTAGCTATGGGATGCAGACGCTGCCAACCTGGATCGCCAGCGACAGCGCGGAAGCAGTACATATTGCCGAACAGATTGGTTATCCGGTCGCCCTTAAGCTTCGCTCACCGGATATTCCCCACAAGTCCGATGTGCAGGGGGTAATGCTGTATCTTCGAACCGCGGCTGAAGTTCAGCAAGCGGCAGATGCTATTTTCGACCGCGTAAAAATGGCCTGGCCTCAGGCCAGGATCCACGGACTGCTGGTGCAAAGCATGGCGAACCGCGCGGGCGCACAGGAACTGCGGGTGGTTGTTGAGCACGATCCGGTTTTTGGCCCGCTCATCATGCTGGGAGAAGGTGGCGTGGAATGGCGCCCTGAAGAACAAGCCGTGGTGGCCTTACCGCCGCTGAACATGAACCTTGCTCGCTATCTGATTATTCAGGCCATCAAAAGCAAAAAAATTCGTGGCCGGAGCGCCCTGCGTCCGCTCGATATTGCGGGGTTAAGCCAGTTCCTGGTGCAGGTCTCAAACCTGATAGTCGATTGCGCGGAGATCCAGCGGCTGGACATTCATCCTCTGCTCGCCTCCGGCAATGAGTTCACGGCGCTGGACGTCACCCTGGATATCGCGCCATTCGAAGGCGACAGAGAGAGCCGTCTGGCGATCCGTCCTTATCCTCTGCAACTGGAAGAGTGGGTGGAGATGAAGAACGGTGAGCGTTCGCTGTTTCGCCCCATTTTGCCGGAAGACGAACCGCAACTGCGGACGTTTATCTCTCAGGTCACGAAAGAGGATCTTTACTATCGCTACTTCAGCGAAATCAACGAATTTACCCATGATGATTTAGCCAATATGACCCAGATCGACTACGATCGAGAAATGGCCTTTGTCGCCGTTCGTCGTTCCGAAAACGGTGATGAGATCCTTGGCGTGACGCGTGCTATTTCAGATCCGGATAACGTCGATGCGGAGTTTGCCGTACTGGTGCGCTCCGATCTTAAAGGCCTGGGCCTTGGGCGGCGGCTACTGGAAAAACTCATCAGTTATACGCGCGATCACGGATTGTTACGCCTGAATGGCATTACTATGCCAAACAATCGCGGTATGGTGACCCTGGCGCGAAAACTCGGTTTTGACGTTGATATTCAGCTGGACGAGGGGATTGTTGCCCTCTCCCTCACTCTGAAATCGCCGGATAAACCCGAGTAAGCTACTGGAAATGTTACCCACTTTGGACGGGACTGGTGGTATCATTGTCCGCTTATGTTGTTTGCATGGTACAGACAACCCTTCAATGAACAGAGAAGAAACGCACTGTGATGTTGTCAAAATTTAAGCGTAATAAACATCAACAACACCTTGCTCAACTACCGAAGATTTCTCAGTCAGTTGATGATGTAGAGTTCTTTTACGCTCCCGCTCATTTTCGGGAGACGCTTCTGGAAAAGATTGCCAGCGCCACGCGACGCATTTGCATTGTGGCACTCTATCTTGAACAAGATGAAGGTGGCCGCGCGATCCTGAATGCGCTCTACGAAGCCAAGCGTCAGCGTCCTGAACTGGATGTTCGCGTGCTGGTTGACTGGCACCGCGCTCAGCGTGGCCGTATTGGCGCTGCTGCTTCAAATACAAACGCAGACTGGTATTGCCGCACGGCGCAGGAAAATCCTGGCGTTGATGTCCCTGTTTACGGGGTGCCGGTGAATACCCGTGAAGCGCTTGGCGTACTCCATTTCAAAGGGTTCATCATCGATGACAGCGTGCTTTATAGTGGCGCGAGTCTGAATGATGTTTACCTTCATCAGCTCGATAAGTATCGCTACGACCGCTACCATCTGATCCGTAATTCGCAGATGGCCGACATCATGTTTAATTGGGTGGATAAGCATCTGGTACATGGCCGAGGTGTGAATCGCCTTGACGATCCTCATCGCCCGAAAAGCCCGGAAATCAAGAACGACGTTCGTGCGTTCCGCCAGGAGCTGCGCGATGCGGTTTATCATTTCCAGGGCGATGCAAGCAACGAAGAGTTGTCCGTTACACCTCTGGTGGGCTTAGGCAAATCCAGCCTGCTGAACAAAACGATTTTCCATCTGATGCCGTGCGCGGAGCAGAAGCTCACTATCTGTACGCCGTACTTTAACCTTCCCGCCGTGCTGGTGCGCAATATCATTCAGCTGCTGCGCGACGGTAAAAAAGTGGAAATCATTGTCGGTGATAAAACGGCGAATGACTTTTTCATTCCAGAAGATCAACCTTTCAAAATCATCGGCGCCCTGCCCTACCTTTATGAGATTAACCTGCGTCGTTTCCTCAGTCGCTTACAGTATTACGTAAACACCGACCAGCTGGTGGTGCGTCTCTGGAAAGATGAAGATAACAGTTATCATCTCAAAGGAATGTGGGTTGATGATGAATGGATGCTGCTGACCGGCAACAACCTGAACCCTCGTGCCTGGCGTCTGGATCTGGAAAACGCAATTCTGATCCACGATCCACAACATGAACTGGCCGCGCAGCGTGAACGTGAACTGGAACTTATTCGTACACATACGACGGTTGTTCGTCATTATCGCGAGCTACAGAGCATTGCCGATTATCCGGTGAAGGTTCGTAAGCTTATTCGCCGTTTGCGTCGCATCCGTATCGATCGTCTTATCAGCCGTATTCTGTAATATCCAGGCCCTGCCACCCGCAGGGCTTTTTTATGGAGCTGTTGATGCGTCTTCCTCTGTTAGTCATGACCCTCTGTTTAACCGGCTGTAGCCATATGGCGAACGATAGTTGGTCCGGTCAGGATAAAGCGCAACACTTCCTCGCATCCGCGATGTTGTCCGCTGCCGGTAATGAGTACGCCCAGCACCAGGGATATAGCCGGGATCGTAGTGCGGCAATCGGCCTGATGTTCTCAGTCAGCCTTGGGGCATCTAAAGAATTATGGGATAGCCGCCCCTCAGGGAGCGGCTGGAGCTGGAAAGATTTTGCCTGGGATGTTGCCGGTGCCACGACCGGCTATGCCGTGTGGCAGATGGCGCATTATTAAAGACGAATACCTTTCCCTTTGCGATGCAGCATCAGGGATACGATAAAGGCCAGCGCCCCCATGATCGTCACATACCAGAAGAATGTCGTTTCGCTTCCCCATGATTTCAGGGACAGCGCAACGTACTCCGCCGAACCACCAAACAGGGCATTGGCAACCGCATAAGAAAGCCCTACTCCCAAAGCACGCACCTGTGCCGGGAACATCTCGGCCTTGAGTATCCCGCTGATCGAGGTGTAGAAACTCACAATCACCATCGCCAGCATCACCAAAGCAAATGCGGCATAAGGTGATGAGACGTGCTGAAGCGCGGTTAAAATGGGGACGGTACATAAGGCAGACATGCCACCAAAAATCAACATTGATGTGCGACGGCCGATCTTATCTGAGAGCGCACCAATTAGCGGCTGTATCAGCATAAAGACGAACAGCGCGGCGGTCATGATGACGCTGGCGACGTTGGCGTGCATTCCCGTGGTATTCACCAGATACTTTTGCATGTAGGTGGTAAAAGTATAAAAACTGAGTGAACCACCGGCGGTGAAACCGAGAACCATCAGGAAAGCTTTGCGGTTTCGCCATAGTCCTTTAAACGATCCCGCTTCCTTCAGCGCCCTGACCTCTTTTTGCGAGGTTTCGTCTAACTGACGGCGCAGCCAAAGCGCCACGATCGCCAGTGCAGCCCCCATCGCGAAAGGAATTCGCCATCCCCATTCATGAAGCTGGCTGTCGGTGAGGATCTGCTGCAGGATCACGACAACCAGAATGGCCAGCAGTTGACCGCCGATGAGCGTGACATACTGGAAAGAGGCGTAAAAACCCTTCCGACCTTCAAGTGCAATTTCACTCATGTACGTGGCGCTGGTGCCGTACTCTCCCCCAACGGAGAGTCCCTGGAATAAACGAGCCAGCAATAAAAGGGCGGGCGCCCAGGTTCCAATAGCGTCATACCCCGGCAGACAGGCGATGATAAGGGAACCAAAACACATCATGCAGACCGAGATCAGCATGGAGGTTTTACGCCCGCGACGGTCTGCGATACGGCCAAATAACCAGCCACCAATCGGCCGCATTAAGAATCCTGCTGCAAATACACCTGCCGTTTGCAGTAGTTGCGTTGTGGTGTTTCCTGACGGGAAGAAAATATGTGCGAAGTAAAGTGAACAGAATGAGTAGACGTAAAAGTCGAACCATTCAACCAGGTTACCGGATGAGGCACTAACAATTGCCCATACCCTTCTTCGGGTATCACTGGCAACCAGCGTCCCGTTCGATGTAATGCTTTCGGTCATTATGATTATACTCCTGCCATAAACAACGGCATGCTGAGCTCTGAAGGAACTCAATACCTTGTAAATTAAATGTTATTATTTTGTTATAAATAACATTGCGAGGGAGATCACAAATTTCGTTAGCAAGGTAAGTTCCGGAGAAAGCCCAGGAGGGGAATGGTGCGGTCTGATGCCCTCTTCCGCAGGGAGAGGGTGAGAGTGAGGGAGAAAAACAAAAGCAAAAAACCCCGCACCTTACGGTACGGGGTTCTTCTTATTTA
>NZ_JAMJFW010000037.1:0-48603 GCF_023544405.1 Enterobacter cloacae complex sp. OE43NF | reverse complement strand
TCTACCGGAGAACGAAAGAATGAACTATGCAGCAGCCATCAAAGCGGCAAACGATCTGACCAACGAGCTTCCTTTCCTGGGCTCAAGCCCGTCGCGACAAGATTACGAGGATGCTCTGGCGTTGGTGGAGTATCTGATTGAGCATGACCCCGATAGCCCGCTGGTAGAGATGCTCACCGCGAAAATCGATAAATACGAAAACGAGTCTCCGGAGTTTGCAGAATTTAATGCGCGTGTTGCCAGCATTCCGTCAGGCGTTGCGTTATTGCGAACGCTGATGGACCAGTACCATCTCACTCAGAGCGATTTCGAGAACGAGATAGGCAAGAAGTCTCTGGTGAGTCGGATCCTTAACGGACAGCGCACGTTAACGCTGGATCATATGCGCGCGCTGGCGAAGCGTTTTGGCGTGCCGGTAAGTGCATTTGTGGGGAATTGATGAGGATGATTTTTTAATATTAAGAAAAAAGTGACGCAGCCAAGCTGGCCATGTCGCGGCTAAAACTCCTATGATAATTGAAGAGGCACGTCACTGCCTTCAAACAATTCCCTCAAACACTTTCCAAGCGATTTAGAGTCTTTTGCTGCAGGAATGACCACATGATATTCCCTGATACCAATCATTTTTACGGCATCTTCATTAAGCACGATCACAAGTTTGTCTTCAGTGAGCTGAACAGAACGAATAGAGTCTGTTAACTCATATTCCGTTGACTCACTCTGGAAACCAATGCATTCGTTAACGGGTAATTCATCTTCGTCGAATCGTCCGATAATGATAAAGTTTTTGGGATCATGACTGTCATCCCCTATTCCAATGGTGAGAACATCATTTTCTTCAGCGCAGTTAATACACGTTGCAACAAGATTTTTAATTATACTCATCAGTTGTCCTTATCATGAATCGTTTCACTCCTGACAGATTTTTACCGAAAGCCTGAAATTCATTAATATAGTTAGTATCGTATGAACAGCCAAAAATGGCATCCACAGAAATATTTTTAATAATGCTCTTTTTAAAAGACAAATTATATATTTCCAGTATAGCGAAGTGGCTGTTGCTGCTGTGATATGCTGCACCAGCCACACCCAACTTACAGCAATAGATGGGCTTCGCTAGGATCACCGCAAGTACACTTTTATTAAAAATCAAGATCAACTTTAACTACCCCTGATGCATCTATTTTATCATTCTGAGCAGTAAGCATATCAACAAACTCATCGAAGGAGTTTGCTATTTTCGTCAGCCCGGAGGTCACTACTGAATGATTGAATATTGGATCAGACTCGTGATCCCAAAACCAAATCTCTCCCGACATACCTCCCTTGAGGCAAAGACAGATTTGATTATCACCAGACGAGGCTCCTATCGGTAACCATTGATCGCGAAAATCATTCCGGTATGTATCAGCCATTTCAAAGACAGTATATTCTTTACCCGATTCTGCAAGGCCGTACAAAGACTCAAGCGTATCGTTTCCTTGCTCATCAGACCATGGAGATGGTTGTAACGCCTTGAAAACAATATTTACATCAAAAAGAACAAAAACGCCAAAATGAAGTAAATAGGCACGATAACTTTCAGGAATTGGCCCTGTTGATGTTTCTAATGTATTTAAACTCTTTTTCAGTTCATCTAATGGTAATGATGCCGACTTCGCTCCAAAACGCTCTATTTTTTTCAACAATGTCCTTTACTCCTCATATTTGGTGCGTAGTCAACATGTGGCATACCACTATAAAGCTCTCGGAAATAGAATTATAACATTAGGATTCAAATGAAGCATTTTATCGCTGGCATCAATTAAATGGTGATCCTGAGCGAGAAAATCATAAAGATAAGAAATTGTTAAGTAGATGAAAAATATTCACACTTCGCCTACTTAAATAGAACTCAGTAATAAACCAGCCGGGAAAATACACCTTTTCCCGGCTCGTCATTTATTGTGGGAACTTTCCACCTTTATACGAAGACCATAGATAACTGATGGCCCAGTTATTATCCTTTCCAACAACAACGCTTTTAGCAATTAATTCAAAATCATCTGATATGCGTGATGATATTTCAGAATTATTAATTACTCTGAATGATAGCTTAAATGCTTTTTCTCGCACGGAATTGATATGTTCAATATCATCCGCATCAAAACTTTCATTTTTAAATGAGTTAAACTCTTTCATCCATGCATCATCGAATTCTGGCTCATCTCTAGAATCCAAGGCGCTGTCTGCATCTAATGTTTTGAGAAAATCAAAAACTGATGCAGAGGACAAAAATTTTTCAACTTCAGCTAACTTATTATTACTCATTACATTAACCCTTGTTCTTTTAGCCAGACCTCTATTAAATCAACGGCTTTAACTGGCGTCACATTAGTACCTAACGAATAGGTTCCGTTTGGAGACTTAACATCAACTTTGATATCATCTAATTTGGAATACGCTCTCCTGTAAGCATCAAATAACTCTTTATCTGAACCAGGAAAATCACCTTGTCTTGGCCCTATTGTATCTCTTTCCGCATCATGTAATCGCCAATGATCATGTTCTGGGTTTTCTCCCCTAGGGAATAATGTAGGGCGAGTTTTATCTGATCTAGAAATTTCAAATGGCCGCCCTTTTGATTTGCGGACAGCAGGTACATGATGACCAGACTCGCTAACGCCCATGCACTTCATTAAGCCTAACGGATCTATCCATTTGAGAGGGTTTGGAGCATATTGGTAGAGATTTAATCCCCCCGCTAGCCCAATCGGATCCTGCACAATAAACCGCCCGACCTGCGGGTCGTAGTAGCGGAACAGGTTATAGTGCAGCCCCGTTTCACCGTCAGCGTACTGCCCTGCATAGCGAAGCGGCTGGTGCGCCATCGCTGTGCGATTCACAACCCGTGAGAACCCTTCGCTCTGATGGCGTACCTCGCCAAAGCTGCCGTACTGGCCGCTCCAGCGTACCGCACCACGTTCGTCGGTCACCTCCAGCGGCGCGCCGTTCAGGTCGGTGTTGAACCAGTAAATCTCACCGCTGCTCTGGTCTCGGAGATGATCCACCCGCGCCAGCGGGCTCCAGGCTTCATTTGGGTCATAAATATATGTACTGCACAGCCCGGTTTGCTGCTGCTCCTGCAACAGGCGGTAGCCCTGCCACAGGAAGCGCGTTTCGGTGGTGCCGTGCGCGGTGGTGACGATTTTGCGGGTACGGCGGCCCAGCGCGTCGTAGTGATAGCGCGCCTCAAACCGCCCTTCCGGCCCGGTTCCGCGGGCGGATACCAGCCGGTTCTCGGCGTCATACGCATAATGCTGTTCATACAGCCCGTTGCGGCGGCTGACCAGGTTGCCCCAGTGGTCGTATTTCATAAACAGCGCCTGCCAGTGCTGCAGGCGGTTATCCGTGACCGGTACAGCATCGTCATTGGCGGCGAGGTTATCCGCGGCGTCATAGCTGAACTGCGCGCGGCTGTGCCCCTGTCGGGCCTCGTAGTGCTTCAGCAGACGCCCTTCGGCGTCGTAGCCGTAATCCACCTCACCGCGCAGGGTGTCGCTGACACCAGAAAGCTCACCGCGTGCGGTGTAGCGATACAGGCGTTCCAGTATCGCCTGCTCCGGCAGGGTCACCTCCGTACTCAGCTCACTGCGCTGCAGGGTACGTCTGCCAAGGCTGTCATACTGGCGTAACTGCTCGCGCGCGCCCTGGGTGCGGCGCACCTCGCGGTGCAGGCGGTCGCGGGTGAACTCGGTCACCAGCTGCTGCCCGAAGCGGATGGCGCTGACGTGGCCGGAGCCATAGTGCAGCCAGGCCAGCTTTTGCTCACCGGGCAGCGTCAGGCCGGTCAGGTTGCTCAGGGCATCCCATTCATAGCCCACCGCGCCGTTAATGCCGGATTCGCTCAGCACGCGCCCGGCGGCATCATGGCGGTAAACAATTTCATCGCTTTCGATACCCAGCGCAACGCCTTCGGCTGTTGGCGTGCGACGGATGCGGGTGATCTGGCCGCTCAGGTCGCGGACGTAGCGGTACTCCGCGTGGCGCTGAGTGCGCCCGATCAGCAGCCCGCTGTCGTCATAGCTGAACTGCTGGACGCGACGGGCGATGCCGCCGTCGGCGGCAGGTCGGCCATTTTCTTCGAGCGCGCAGAGGAACCCTCGCGCGTCCCATTCCATATGGCGCACGGTCTCGTCCGGGCGCGTTTCGCTGAGCGGGCGGCCCACGGCGTCATAGGTGAAGCGGTATTCCGCCCCGTTGCCGTTATCGAGTCGCAGCAGGTTACCGCGCGGGTCGTAGCGCCACTGGCGCACGCGGCCAATACGATCGGTGAGGCTGACCGGGAGACCGAGCGCGTTATAGGCCCAGCTTACCTCGCTTTCCAGCGGGTCGCGCCAGCCCGTGAGCTGGCCGCGTTCGTTCCACACCAGCGACTCGCGGCTGCCGTCCGGATGGATCACGGCACTCAGCAGCCCGGCGTTGTTCCACTCCCGACGCGTGATATTCCCTTCCGCATCCTCGCTGGCAATCAGCTGCCCGAAACGGTCGTAACTGAAACGGGTCACGCTGCCGGAGCAATCGGTGCGCTGCGTCAGCAGCCCCTGGATGTTCCAGACCAGACGTACCACGCCGCCGAGGGCATCAGTGATGCTCTCAGGCAGGTTCTCTTCCTCATCGGGATAGTGATACGCGGTGGCGTTACCGGCCGGATCCGTTTCCGACAGCAGACGACCGCGAAGGTCGTACATGGCCTGCGATGAAGTACCGTCCGGGTAGACCGTCCGGGTGATGCGGTCGGTCAGACGATACCAGTAATATTCTGTGCGACGGCCTGCCGGGTCCGTCTCACTGGTCATGCGGCCATACTTATCCCAGGTACTGCAGCGCATTGCACCGCCGGGCAGAATGACATCGCTGAGCTCGCCGTCGCGGTAGACAAACGTCGTCTGGCGGCCGTCGTAATCCGTGAAGCGCGCGACGTTGTCGTCGTCGTCAATCAGCCAGTGCGCCTGCGCACCATCATCACGAATGGCGCGACGGATGCCGTTATCAAAATCGTATTCAAACGTCAGCTGTTCGCCACCGCTGTGGCGGAAACCGACCACGCGCGGCAGACCGTCAATCTCCCGCCAGCGGTATTCGCTCAGCAGGCCGTTGGCGTCCTCGTGGGCACTCATCAGCCCGTCCTGCCAGCGGAAGCGTCGGCGCACGCTACCGCCCCGGCCGGTCACACAGACCAGCTGGCGCTGTTCATCATAAGCGTAACTGACCAGGCAAATCTCGTCATCCAGCCAGGCGCTGGCGAGCCTGTCACGGTCGTAGCGGCAGACCACGCGCTGGCCCGCGCTGTCGGTCAGGGCATGCAGGGTATTATCCGCATTCCACTCGAAGAGGATATCGTTGCCGCAGGGTTCTGAGATGCGCTGAAGCAGTGACGGTGCGTCATCCTGCAGCGGCGCATAGTGCCAGCGTTCGCCGCTGACGTCATACACCGACCAGCTGTCATCATGGTGATGTTCAAGCCAGTTTTTTTCGCTCTCGCAGTAGGTGCGCATCCCTTTCGGCACGTTCGGGAAGGCAATGTAATCGCCGGACGGCGCACGCCACACCAGCCCGTCCTGATAGGGCTCCAGGCGGCTTTCCCAGAACAGGCTCCAGCCGCGGCCCAGCACGCTGTCGCCGGGGTTGCCGCTGCGCCAGTAGCGCTGCCAGCGCACCGGCAAGCGCGACGGCAGAACAAAATCGAGCTCATCATCCCCGCTGAGAAATTTCTGTCCGCTGACGATATCCACCGGACGGGCGATGATCCCCGCGGCCACTACGCCGGTCATCAGCGTGCCGGCGCGGCAGGCGATACGGGCCAGCTTATTGATCCCAGGGATTTTGCCCAGCAGCTTAGAGAGCGCCCCGACTTTTCCGGCCGCACCGCCCCAGCCACCGAGAAGCCCGGCGAACAGCAGAGTAAGATCGGAGACTTTATAGAGCCACTCGGGCACTTCAGACTGAATGGGCAGGGTTTGCTGCGGATCGCCGCCGATGAAGACGTTGTCCGAGCCGGTCATCACCTTCGCGTCGCAGGTGGTGCGATCCCCGATGCGGGACGCAGGCTGGCTGTTAATCGAGACGCGCTTAGAGCCTTCGGCCATCTGCTGCGAGCCGTCGTCCGAGCACTTCACCGCGCTGTCCGTCGCGATGGCGGCGGGTTTGCTGTTGATAAACACATTGGGCGAGCCGGAGGTGATGACGCCTTTCTTCGTCATACTGGATGCCCCGGCATCGGCGATACTGTCCCGGGCGGCGGTCGCCAGCTCCCCGGTGTAATACCCCACGGCCAGGCTTGCGCCGACGAGCAGCACACCCACGCCAAGGCAGGATGCGCCGAGACCGGCAATAAACATCGCCCCCGCCAGAATGCCCCCGGCGGCGGCAATCAGGCCACCGACAATCGTTCCGGCAATCATCCCGGCCAGCGCACCGGAGTGGCCGATATCATCACCAACGCGTGCAGCTTCAAACATAACGACTATCCCTGGTGTTAATGGTGGAAGCGAAAGCTCCTGAGAAGATCGCCGAACAGTGCGCAGTCCGTATCGCCCAGCGTACGGGTGCAGGTCATGGTGAACACCAGAATGTTATCGCCCTCGGCATTAAACACGGCCTGCTGCTGCCAGATGCGTTTCCCGTCGCGCAGATAGCTGGCGTGGACAATTTCACCCTGCAAAAGGCCGTCGCCGAGCGTTGCGGCACTGCGTTCACCCTGCTTCCAGCCCTTGAGATGTTTTTCCATCAGGGCGAGCTGGCGATCGATATACGCGGCAAGCGCTTCGCCGGGGTTGAGGGTATCACGGGAGATGTTGAATGCTGGCGCATCCGCTGCAGGCGGCGCGAAGACATTGACGGTACGATCCTGATAGCCCTCAGGAAAAGCGATCATTCCTTCATTAAACAGGCACTGCGAAGATGGTTCTGACATTGAGCGGGTCCCACCACATTTTTTCAGAAGCGGTAAGTTTCGCATATGTGTTTAAGGCTGACTATCCCCAGATTATTGTCCCACCGCCACGCTCGCCGACAGGCCCGCCACCAGCTCAACCCCCTTCGGTAAGCTGTCGATATGAATGCGCACCGGCACGCGCTGCGCCAGTCGCACCCAGCTGAAGGTGGGCTCCACGTCGGGCAGACCCAGCCCGCCGGTCTCGTCATTGTTATCGCCAATCCCATGACCGATGCTCTCCACGTGCCCCGTGAGTACAGAGTCATAACCCATCAGCGCCACCTGCGCGCTATCCCCCACGCGGATATGGCGCAGTTTGGTCTCTTCAAAATACCCCACTACCCAAAAGCTGTGGGCATCAACGATGGTCACCTTTGCCTCCCCCGCTGTCGCATAATCGCCAGGGCGAAGCCGCAGATGCGTGACGTAGCCCGAGACTGGCGAGCGAACGGAGGCGTGAGCCAGATTAAGCTCGGCCAGCGCCAGCGCGGCAAGTGCGCCATGATAATTGGCTGCCGCGACGTTCGCCGCACTGCCAGTTTGCTGCAAAACCTCGCGGGAGATGGCGTCCTTAATCTGCGTGCGTCGCCGGGCGGCATCCTGGCGCATCAGCATCTCATGGCGTTTTGACTCTACATCCGCCTGCGCGCTGGCCACCGCCAGTTTGAGCCAGCGCGGATCGATGCTGTAGAGCACATCGCCCTGGTTTACCCACTGATTATCCCGCACCGCCACGCTGATAACCGGCCCGGAGACGTCCGGCGCTATCTGCACCACATCCGCCCGCACGCGTCCGTCGCGGGTCCACGGGGTCTGGGCGTAATGTTTCCACAAGATAAACGCCAGACACGTTGCCGCCGCAACGGCGCTTAGCGTCAGCGCATAACGGCCCAGCAGAGAAAGTAATGCTTTCATATCAATAACCCCAACGCGGTTAACCCCTGCATGAGCAGGTAAAAGGTGACGATCCAGGTTGAAACATCCATCAGCGGGCGACACGGCAAACGGCGGTAAAGCCTGCTGAGAGAGAAAAGCGGTATGAGAAGCAGCGTGCAGACCAGCGCCACAAGCGCCACCATCAGTAACCCGGGGATCAACACGCCCCCGACATTGAGATCATTGACCATCGTCCGGCCCCCGTAATGCGCAGTGGAGCTCCACCAGCCTGCCGATAACCTGCCGCGTTTGTTCATCAGCCGCAGGCAAACGGCAGCCAATGGCGGCGGCGAGGCGTTCACGTAAGGCGGCGGTGTCTGACGTCGTCGTCAGTTGATAAAGCAGCGCGTTGATTTCCGGCGGCGTGTCAGTACGGCGGAGGTGTCGCACCGAGAGGCCAATCCGCAGCGCGTGCAGCAGTCGGTTAAGCGCCTGTTCGGTAGCGTGCCCACTGCGCGGCAAACGCGGCAGTAACAGGGCCGCCCTGTCGATCATCAGATTGATCCAGTGGGTTTCATCGCTCTGCATTTTTCCTTTCACGCTGCGGCGGATATCGCGCTGGCACAACCTCAGCAGCCGGTTGATGGCGGCATCGGCCTGCACGGTTTGCAGCAGGCTCATGCTGATGACGGCAAAACCGGTCGCGAAAAAGAGAGCAATGGCGGTGTTTAGCGCCGCGGCGAAATCGCCGCTGTAGCGCGCGCTTAGCTCCGATAGCACCGGCAACGTGAGGGTGATCCCCATCGCCATAAAGGTGGTGGGTGGGCGCGCCTGCAGCGACCCGGCCAGCAGATACGCTGGCGCAAGTACCGCCACCAGCACGGCGAAATCACTCACCTGTGGAAGTAGCGCAAAGCTGTAGAGCAGGCTTATCACTACGCCCCAGATGCTGCCGATGATGTATTTCACGAGGTGCGGCGCCGGGGTGTCGAAGCTGCCGAACAGCGTGCAGCAGACACCGAGGATCGAAACTGCCGTGCCGCCATCGGGCCAGGCGGAGTAAATCCAGACCAGACAACCGCTCAGGATGATGACGAACGCCCCCAGCGCCGTGCGCGCGGCGGTAAGCGGATCGCGGTGGAAGACGTAGCCTTTGATCGCGCTGCTCTGTACGCGATCGGACGCAAACTGGCTGTGGTGGATCGCATCTGAAAGACGATCGCACTGTTGCAAAAGAAGCACGGCCTCCGTCAGATAACGGGTAAAACTTGCCCGCTCCGCCTCTTTCAGGCTCCGCGCCCGAGAAGCATCGCGCTCAGCGACCTGCTGGCAACGCTTAATGAGGGCGTCTGCCAGCTGTTTTCGTTGTTCTTCATCGTCACAGGCAAGCCAGGCCTGGACATCGTCCAGCACGGTTTGCAGTTCAGCGGGCATTGTCGCCGTCAGGGGTAAGCGGTCACGCAGTTCACAGTTCACCATAATCAACCGCGCCAGCCGGTCATGAATGGCTTTTCGGGCCTGGCGTACCGGAACGGCAAGGGCGAAATCGTACGGGATATGATGGCTCATTCCCTGCAGGAACTGCAGCGACAGCGCAAAATGCAGGGGCGACGTCACCGTACCGGGTTTGCCCGCTAACGTGTCGGCTACCCGCTCGCGTGCGGTGCGCAGCGTCTGCGATAAGGCACTGTTGAACTGCGCGGAGATACGCGCAGGCAATACATAGCGGTGAATCACCGCCGCGCAGAAGATACCAATCGCAATCTCCTGCACCCGAACGACGGCGATGTTAAAAATCGCACCGGGCTCAGAGACCGCCGGGAAACCAATCAGGCTCGCGGTGTAACCTGCCAGCACAAAGGCATAGGCCCGGGGCGTGCGTTCCAGCAGGGATAACCAAAGACAGAACGTGATCCACCCCGTCAGCACCACGCTGCAAACCATCGGCATATTTGCGAAAGTGGGCACGATCAGCACGGTGGCACAGGCCCCCGTTACGGTTCCGGCCAGACGGTAAAGGCCCCTGCTGAGCGATGCCCCCACCGACGTCTGCGACACAATGTAAACGGTAATAATGGCCCATGAAGGGCGGTCGAGACCGATCGACAGCGCAATGTAATACGCCAGCATCGCGGCGGCAAATGTCCTTGCGGAATAGAGCAGCGCGCGGGCATCGCTTTGCAGTGCGGCTGGTAAATAACGAGAGATGAGGATGTTCATGCCGGGATTATTACCGGCTTGTCAGCGCGCTTAAATACTCTATTCTGTCAAAAAATACCTAAATATTGCCATAAACATGAAACCTCAACTTGCTAATACGCTCTATGACCCTGACGCCACAGCCTCTCCTGCCGTGGCGCGTCATCTGGACTTCGTGGACTACGCTGCAGAAGTGCCGGTACACACCCACCGCAAGGGGCAGCTGATTATTGCCCGCTATGGCGCGGTCAGTTGTTATGCGGAAAACGATATCTGGATCGTGCCGCCAGACTGCGCGGTCTGGATCCCCGGCGGCATTCCGCATAGTGCTAAAGCGACCTGGAACGCCCATCTCAACTATCTGTTTATTGAGCCCGGTGCGGCGGCGCTCCCGGCGCGATGCTGTATCCTGGCGATTTCGCCGTTGATTAAGGAACTGGTTGACCGTTTAACCCGCGAAGAGGTTGATTATCCGCCGGACAGCCACGCGGCAAGACTCACCCGGGTAACGCTTGATGAACTGGCCAGCATGCCGCAGCAAAAGCTGAGCCTGCCAGTTTCGGCGCATCCCAAAATACGCGCTATGGCCGACGCGCTGGTCAGCCACCCTGAGGACAGAAGCACCCTGAAAGACTGGGCCAAACGGCTGGCGCTCAGCGAACGTTCCTTTGCGCGTCTGATGCAGCGCGAGACCGGGCTGAGCTTTGGGCGATGGCGGCAGCAGCTGCACCTGATTATCGCCCTACAGGAGCTGGCGAGCGGTGCCCCGGTGCAGAATGTGGCAACAAAACTCGGGTATGAATCCGTGAATGCGTTTATCACCATGTTTCGCAAAGCAATGGGCACCACGCCCGCGCACTACTTTGCCGAGCGGAAAAACAGTGGCCGTTAGCCCGGCCCCTCGCTCCCCGCCGCCAGCAGCGGCACTATCACATCGCTGATGGGCACCGGAATACCGTGCGCGCGGCCATAGCGCTGGATCACGCCGTTGCGGATATCCCACTCCAGTGGGCGGTTGGCCTGACGGTCGGCAAGGATCGAGGTGCCTAAATCGGCCGTGGCGCGCTGGAAGTTCGCCAGGATCTCCTGCGCAACGTCATCATTGAGCGCTGCCCCCTCGGCACGGGCGACAGTAAGGCCTTCGCGCAGATACGCCAGCCCCAGCGCGCTGATATCCTCGCGCGAAAACATCCCGGCACGACGATTGGCCAGCACCATTAACCCGGCCACCGCGTTTTGCAGCAGCTTGCGCCAGGCGACAGTGGCGAAATCAGCCGACAGCTCAACCGCACAGCGTGTGCCCTGCAACGCGTCTACCACCCGTTTTGCCTGCGGAACGTCCGGCAGCGTCAGGCGCGGTTTGGCACGCAACCAGACCGACGCATCCGGCTCACGCTGCGCCGGGAACCAGACCACCGACGGCAGCACCGTTGCGCCATTAACCCACGGCTCCAATTGGGCTTTCTGCTCCACGCCGTTTTGCAGGGCGCAGACCACCGTGTTTTCATCGCACAGGGCGCGCAGCCACCCGGCGCTGTCGGCGTTCTGCGTCGTTTTTACCGCCACAAAAACCAGATCGGCGGGACGCGTGACGACGGACGGGTCGATTAATACCGGACCCGGCACGACCGTTTCACCTTCGTCGTCGCGCAGACGCAGTTCAGGATGTGCGGTGCGTCCGCACAACTGCGGCGTGCGGCCAGCGTCATGTAGCACCGCGGCGATAGTGGTACCAATTGCACCAGGACCAATCAGCGCAATCACTGGATTGTCAGACATGGTTAACTCCCCTTTTCGCTAAGCCTGCTAACAGTTATACCACTGTAAAAAGTGAGCGCCACGTCGTTGTCTATACTCAACACACGACAGACAACGGAGTGCGCCATGCCTTTACCCGATTTCAAATCCTCTGAACCCTATACCCTTGGCATCGAACTCGAGCTGCAGGTGGTTAACCCACCGGGATACGATCTGAGCCAGGACTCTTCCGCGCTTATCGCCGCCGTTAAAGACGACATCAAAGGCGGTGAAGTTAAACACGATATCACCGAAAGCATGCTTGAGATTGCCACCGGCGTGTGCCAGAACATCGATCAGGCGGCGGCACAGTTCTCCATGATGCAGCAGAGCATTTTGCGGGCGGCGGCGGAGCATCATATTCAGATCTGCGGCGGCGGGACGCATCCGTTCCAGAAGTGGCAGCGGCAGGAGGTGTGCGATGACGAGCGCTACAACATCACGCTGGAGCGCTTTGGCTATCTGATTTTACAGGCGACGGTGTTTGGCCAGCACGTGCATGTCGGGTGCCGGACCGGCGATGACGCGATTTATCTGCTGCATGGCCTGTCACGCTTTGTCCCGCACTTTATCGCCCTGGCCGCCGCATCACCCTACATGCAGGGCACAGACACAAAGTTTGCCTCCTCGCGACTCAATATCTTTTCCGGGTTCCCGGATAACGGGCAGATGCCGTGGGTCAACAACTGGCAGGAGTTCGAGGGGCTGTTTCGCCGCCTGAGCTCAACCAGCATGATCGACAGCATTAAAGATCTGCACTGGGACATCCGCCCCAGCCCACATTTTGGCACCGTTGAGGTGCGGGTGATGGATACGCCGCTGACGCTCGGCCATGCGATCAATATCGCCGGGCTGATCCAGGCGACATCCCACTGGCTGCTGACCACCCGGCCGTATAAGCATCAGGAGAGGGATTTTCTGCTGTATCGCTTTAACCGTTTTCAGGCGTGTCGCTACGGGCTTGAGGGCATACTGACGGACGTGCATACCGGCGAGCATAAGACGGTGGCGGAAGATCTTGCCTGGCTGCTGGAGCAGGTTGCGCCATCGGCCGAGAAACTCGGCGCGACGAGCGCGATTAAGGAACTTGCCCTGCTGTTAAAGCAGGGCAAGAGCGAGGCGCAGCGCATGCGGGACTTTATCGCCGACGGCGGCTCGCTTATTTCTCTGGTTCAGAAGCACTGCGAGCTGTGGGCGACGAGTCCGTAAGGCTATGCCCCCACTCGCGCAGGCGCTGGAACAGCACAAACAGTGCGGGGATGAACAGGATCCCCACTACGGTCGCCACCAGCATACCGCTGAATACCGTAGTACCAATGATGCGACGGCTTTGGGCACCCGCCCCGGTCGCCAGCATCATTGGCAGGACGCCAATGATGAACGATACCGCCGTCATCATTACCGCACGGAAGCGGCGTGATGCCCCCTCGCGAGCCGCATCGACAATTGCTATCCCCTCCATGCGCCGCGCGCGGGCAAACTCGACGATAAGGATCGCGTTCTTGGCAGCAAGGGCTATCAGCAACACCAGGCCAATCTGCACATACACGTCGTTGGCGTAGCCGGCTATCCACAGCCAGACCAGCGCCCCGCCGATGGCGAACAGCACCGAGAGCATTACGCTCGCCGGAAGCGTCCAGCTCTCGTACTGGGCGACGAGGAACAGCCACGCCATCACCACCGCCGCCAGCACAATCCATATCGCCTGATTGCCGGTCTGCTGCTCCTGATACGACATGCCGCTCCAGGCATAGTCGTAGCCGGCTGGCAGGTTTTCCGCCAGAATGTCGCCCATCGCCGCCATCGCAGTGCTGCTGCTCACCCCTTCCGCCGCGGAACCGCTCACCGACACCGACGGAAACTGGTTGTACTGCTGCAGGAACGGCGCACCAACGGTGGGCGTGATGGTCACGAGATTACTCAGGCGCACCCGCTCACCGTTGTTGCTGCGCACAAACAGCTCGCTGATTTGCCCGGCGCGCTCGCGCCACTGCATCTCATTTTGCATCACCACGTGGTAGACGCGGTTGTTGACGCTGAAATCGCCGGCACGCGTGCCGCCAAATGCGGTCTGCAGGCTGCTGAAGATGCGTGACACCGGTACGTCGAGACGCGCCGCGCGCTCGCGGTCAACGGTCAGCGTCAGCTGCGGCACGTTGCTGCTCCAGGTGGTGAATACGCGGCTCAGCTGCGGATGCTGGTTGGCTTTCACCAGCACCTCGCGGGTGATGCGCTCCAGCTCCGCCGGACTCTGCCCCGCCTGCGCCTGAATACGCAGGTCGAAGCCGGAAGCATTGCCCAGCCCCGGCAGCGTCGGCGGGGCAAAGGTCATGATGGTTGCTTCCGGCAGCGCCAGCAGCTGGCGCTGAAGGGTACCCATCACTTCATCCAGCGGCGGACGCTCGCTCCAGTCCTTCAGCATGATGGAGATAAACCCGCCGTTGGAGGCGCTGGTGCCGTTGAGGATGTTAAACCCGGAGACCTGAATCACGTCTTCCACCGCCGGATGTTTAGCAATTAATTCGCGTGCCGTAGCCATCACCGCCTCGGTGCGCTCCAGCGATGCCGCTTCCGGCAGCTGAACGCTGGCGAAGAAGTAGCCCTGATCTTCCTGCGGCAGGAAGCCTTTAGGCATCGACATAAAGCTGAACACCACCACAGCCGCCGCGCCTGCGGTGGCCAGCAGTGCCAGCCACGGACGAAGGGTGAATATACTCACCATGCGGGAGTAGAGGCTACGCGTGGCCTCCAGCCCCCGGTTGAAGCCGCGGAAAATCGCCGCGGGCTGCACCGGACGCGGACGCAGCAGCAGCGCACACAGCGCGGGCGTCAGCGTCAGCGCCACCAGGCTTGAGAGCGTTACGGCGGTGGAGAGCGTGACCGCAAACTGGCGGTACAGCTCGCCGACAATCCCCGGCAGCAGCGCCACCGGCACGAATACCGCCAGCAGCACCAGCGTCGTCGCGATCACCGGCCCGGCAATCTGGCGCAGCGCCAGCGCGGTCGCCGCCGTCAGGCTCTGCCCTTCCGACATCAGCGTTTCGACGCTCTCCACTACCACGATGGCGTCATCCACCACCATGGTCAGCGCCAGAATAATGGCGAACAGGCTGAGCGTGTTGGCGGAATAGCCAAGCGTGTAGAGCACCGCAAAGGTGCCCACCAGCGACACCGGAATGGCAAGGGCGACAATCAGCGTGGCGCGCCAGCTCTGCAGAAACAGGGAAACGACCACAACCACCGCCAGCATCGTCAGCGCCAGAGAGACGCCAATCTCTTTAATGGTGGCAGCCACGAAGGTGGTGGTGTCGAATTTCACCTCATAAACCAGGTCGTCCGGGAAGCGCGTCGAGAGACGCTCCAGCTCTGCACGCACCGCCCCGGCGACGCGCAGGGCGTTAGCAGACGGAGTGGGGTAAATGCCGAGGTAGGCGGAGTCATGTCCGTTCAACTGCGCGCCGGAGCTGTAGCTGCGCGAGCCAAGTTCGATGGTGGCAACGTCCTGCAGGCGCACCAGTTGCCCCATCTCGCCCGCGCGGATGATGATGTTGGCAAACTCTTCTGCCTGGTTCAGTCGCCCCAGCCCGTTGATGGTCAGGGTCTGCTGCTGGCCGTTAAAGACCGGTGGTGTACCGACCTGGCCTGCCGCGCCCTGCACGTTCTGCTCGCGCAGCGCCTGCGCCACGTCGTCGGTGGTGACGTTGAGCGCGTTCATGCGATCGGGCCGCAGCCAGATGCGCATGCTGTAGTCGCGCGCGCCAAACATCTGCACCTGCCCGACGCCGGGCAAACGGGACAGCGCCTCGCGCACCTGAGTGCTGGCGTAGTTGCTGACAAACAGCGGCGTATGGGTGTTTTCCGGTGAGTAAAGACTTACCCCCATCATCAGGTTGGTGGCGCGCTTGCGCACCTGCACGCCGTTTTGCTGTGCCTCGGCCGGTAGCTGTGCCGTGGCCTGCGACACGCGGTTTTGCACGTCGATGGCGGCCAGATCCGGGTCTGTCCCGGCAGCAAACGTGATGTTCAGGCTGTAGGTGCCTTCATCCGAACTGGTGGACTCCATATACAGCATGTGGTCCACGCCGTTAAGCTGGGTCTCCAGCGGCGTGGCGATGGCCTCGGCCACGTCAGCCGCGCTGGCCCCTGGCCATGACGCTGACACATTCACGACCGGCGGCGTGATCTGCGGATACTGCTCCACCGGGATCAGCTTCAGCGCGATAGCCCCCAACAGGGTAATGACCAGCGCAATCACCATCGCAAAGCGCGGGCGTTTGATGAAAAACGTCAGCATGATGGCTCCTTAATTCAGTATCTGGACGGCAGCGCCGGGCTGAACACGCTGCACGCCGTCAGCGATCGCTCGCTCACCAGGCTGTACGCCAGAGGCGATCTGGAACTGCTGCCCGATCTGTCCGGCGACCGTCAGCGGACGTTTTTCCGCCTTGCCGTCGGCGTTGACCACCCAGGCGAAGAAACCGTCGTCATTCTGCTGTACGGCAGCGGCGGGTAGCGTCATAACCGGCGTTGCGCTGGCGGGCCGCAGAAAAACATTCACATTGCCGCCGGGCAGCAGCTGATGGCGTGGATTGGCGAATTCGGCGCGCAGCATCACGCTGGCGGTGCGCGGGTCGATGCGGTTGTCCACCGACGTCAGCTCGCCGACGATACGCTGGCCGTTGTTGTCAATTAACGCCTGCCAGGCCTGCTTCATGGCGCGGAGATCGTTATGCTTGCCGACTTTAGCGGCAAACGCGCCCTCTTCCAGCGCAAAAGCAATGCGGATCGGATCCAGCTGCACCACATCCACCAGTACGCCGCTTGCGGGGTTGACCAGGCTGCCGACGTGGAAGTTGCTGTGCCCCACGCGCCCGGCAATCGGTGATGTGATGCGCGTGTACCCCAGCGTCACGTTGCGGGTTTCCAGCCGGGCTTTCGCCTGTTCCAGCGCAGCGCGGGCAACATCGCGCTGCATACGGGCGTTATCCACATCGTGGCGGCTGATGGCGTTGTTGTTGCCCAGGCTTTCAAAACGGGAGAGCTGCTGCTGCGCCTGCCGCAGCGTCGCTTCAGCGCTTGTCACCTCGGCCTGGGCCAGACGCACGGCAGCACGCGGCTCGGCATCATCCAGTTCGAACAGCACGTCGCCTTTTTTCACATATTGCCCGTCGCGGAAGTTGATTTTGGTTATCACGCCTTCCGTGCGTGCGCGCAGCTCAACGGTGTGAATCGCCTCGATGCGGCCCGGGATCTGGCGCTCAGCAGCGTGGGTAGTTTGTTCCACGGTGGCAACGCGAACAGGAATGGCGGCGGCAAAGGCAGGTGGCAGGGTGAAGGTAAACAGTGCGAACAGGAGTGGGAATTTCATGGGAGTACCTCAGGGTTGTTGCCCTCACCCCGGCCCTCTCCCAACGGGAGAGGGAGGTCAGGGTCCCCTCTCCCTGTGGGAGAGGGTTAGGGTGAGGGCAAAAGGTTATGCAGCCTTACGGAACCTGCGGGTGAGTCGCTTCTCGATTTCGACGACGAAGAACATCACGCCCGCTACCGCAAGCGTTACGAACCAGTAGCGCAGCGGCAGCGCTTCCGTCCCGAACAGCATCTGCATAAACGGCAGGTAGATGATGGCCGCCTGGAGCAGGAACAGCACGCCGGTCACCAGCCAGATCCCTTTGTTTGCCAGCAGGCCACGGTTCAGGGAGAACCCTTCGGTATTGCGGCAGTTAATCATGTACACCCACTGGGCGCAGACCAGCATCTGCAGCAGCACGGTGCGGATGAACTCCGCGCTGTGACCGCGCGGGGCCAGCAGGGCTTCCAGCGCAAAGGCGGCGATGGCAATCATGGTGCCCACAAAGGCCACGCGCCACACGGCATACGCGTCCATCACATGCTGCCCGGTCTGACGCGGCGGACGGCGCATGATGTTGCGCTCGGCGGCTTCAAACGCCAGACCGAAGGAGAGCGTGGCGGAGGTTGCCATGTTCATCCACAGAATCAGTACCGGCGTGAGCGGAATGATGTTCCCCGCCAGCAGCGCAATCACAATCAACAGCCCCTGCGCCAGGTTAGTTGGCATGATGAACAGAATGGTTTTCTTCAGGTTGTCGTAGACACGACGCCCCTCTTTTACCGCGCTGGCAATGGTGGCGAAGTTATCGTCCGTCAGGACCATGTCCGCCGCCTCTTTGGTCACTTCCGTGCCTTTGATGCCCATCGCAATACCCACGTCCGCCTGACGCAGCGCCGGGGCATCGTTCACGCCGTCGCCGGTCATGCCGACGATCTCGCCTTTATCCTGCAGCGCTTTCACCAGGCGCAGCTTATGCTCCGGGCTGGTACGGGCGAAGATGTCATACTTCACCGCCGCGTCCGCCAGCTCGGTGTCATCCATCTTCTCCAGCTGGTAGCCGGTCACCGCCTGCTCGCTATTGGTGATCCCCAGCATCTGGCCAATGCTCATTGCCGTCTGCGGGTGATCGCCGGTGATCATCTTCACGCGGATCCCCGCCTGCTGGCAGGCGTTAATGGCGTCAATGGCTTCCGGGCGCGGTGGATCCATCATCCCGGCGATACCGAGGAAGATCAGACCGTGGCTGAGATCGTCATGCGTCAGCGCCTGCTCGCCGTTTGCCGGTTTGAACGCTGCGGCCACCATACGCAGTCCCTGGCGCGCATAGCGCTCCATCTCGCTTTCCCAGTACGCGCGGTCAAACGTCTGCGCACCGTTGCGGGTCTGCTGCTGTGCGCAGAGGGCGAAAATCACATCCGGCGCGCCGGTGATCAGGATCTGCTCCTCACTGCCAATCTGGTAGTGGGTGCTCATGTACTTGTACTGCGAGTCGAACGGGATTTTGTTAATCAACGTGGTCATCACCGGCGCGAGGTGGGCTTTCGCCGCCAGCACCTTCAGCGCGCCTTCGGTCGGCCCACCGGTGATGCCCCACAGTCCGCGCTCGTCCTGAATCAGCTGGCTGTCGTTGCACAGGTCGATGGTGCGCAGGTACTGCTCCAGCACGGTGTCCGGCTGGATCTGCATCGGCTCGTCACTGCCTTCCAGGTAAATGTTGCCCACCGGCTCGTAGCTGTTGCCGTCCACGCGGTAGCAGGCGTCAGCGGTGATGATGGCCTTCACCGTCATTTCGTTCATGGTCAGGGTGCCGGTTTTATCCGAGCAGACCACGGTCATCGCCCCCAGGGTTTCAACCGTTGGCAGCTTGCGGATAATCGCCCGCTTGCGCGCCATCGCCTGTACACCCAGCGAGAGGATAATGGAGATAATCGCCGGCAGACCTTCCGGTACGGACGCCACCGCCAGGCTAATCAGCGAGAGCAGCAGCTCGCCCATTGGGATCTCGCGGAACACCAGGCTGAAGATAAACAGCGCCGCCATCATCGCCAGAATAATGGCGAAGATAGCCTTGCCCAGCTTGTCCATCTGTACCAGCAGCGGCGTGCGGTGTTTTTCAATCCCGTCCATCATCTGGTTGATGTGGCCAAGCTCGGTCTCCTGCCCGGTGGCAATCACCACGCCGATCCCCCCACCCGCACTCACGGTGGTGCCCGAGAAGACCAGGTTAGTGCGATCGCCCAGCGGCAGTTCACCGTTCAGCGGGTTGGTGTGTTTATCTACCACCGTTGATTCGCCGGTGAGAATCGCCTCTTCCACGCGTAAATTATGTGCTTCGATTAAGCGCATATCTGCGGGAATACGATCCCCCGCACGTAAAACAATAATATCGCCCGGAACTATTTCAGTTGTGGGTATTGTTTCATGGTTGCCATCGCGAATAACGCGCGCCTCGCTGGAGAGCATATTACGAATACTCTTCAACGATTTTTCCGCGTTGCTTTCCTGAATATGACCAATTAACGCATTGATCACCGCCACGCCTAAAATAACCAGCGTATCGACCCAGTGGCCCATTATTGCCGTTAATACGGCTGCGGCCAGCAGGACATAAATCAGAACATCATTAAAATGGGCTAAAAAACGCAGCCAGGCGGGTTTACCTTTTTTCTCCGGCAGCGCATTCGGGCCATGTTTTTGCAAACGCGCCTGCGCCTCTGCACGCTCCAGACCCCTGGCCTGGCTCTGGGTGTGCGCAAGCACCTGCTCTACGGTCTGCTGGTATGCCAGCCCGCCGGAAGGCGGCACGTTCGGGGACAATTTTTTTTCGGTCATCGTATTTTTCCTTCAATATCCGGTGAACTGAAGCCTGAATTCCTTTCGGGCTAAAATAAATTCATTTTAAAGTCTTGCGAGTAAAATTGATCTACCGCAATATAATGACTTCTCGGTTATTCAAAACTGCATAAAACTATTTCGATGAGCCAATTTTTACAAAATATTTCTAAACCAACTTTAAACGAGGAGGAACCATGTTTGGTATTTATCGCGGACGCCGTCTGGCGTTATACATTATCGCAGCCATTGTTATTGCAACGTTAATTGGATATAGCACCTATTCCTTTGTAAAACTATTTTCGTAATCCAGACATTAATTGACATAACGCGCTATTCTTTTAATCGCGCGTGAGGATTTATTTTTATTTTACGAATAAGAAGCTGATAAGCGGTGATTATTTCAGTGAAACCGGGTGGGCGGGTTTATATTGCTTTACGTTCCGGGATGCCGGACAATGACATTTTTAACTGACGATTAACATTACGATGAAACACCCGTTAGAATCGCTGCTCACTGCGGGCGGCATTTTATTGCTGGCCCTGCTTTCGTGCCTGCTGCTACCGGCCCCCTCTCTCGGGCTGGTGCTGGCGCAGAAGCTGGTTCAGACCTTCCACATGGTCGACCTTAACCAGCTCTACACCATTTTGTTCTGCGTGTGGTTCTTACTGCTCGGCGCCATCGAATTCTTCGTGCTGCGTTTCGT
The DNA here is from genome assembly GCF_023544405.1 of Enterobacter cloacae complex sp. OE43NF. NCBI lineage: Bacteria > Pseudomonadati > Pseudomonadota > Gammaproteobacteria > Enterobacterales > Enterobacteriaceae > Enterobacter > Enterobacter cloacae complex sp. OE43NF. The sequence continues at coordinate 27,866 of NZ_JAMJFW010000037.1, read as the reverse complement.
CTGGCGCCGCTGGTTTTCACTGGCGTCGTAAGCGTGATGCAGGCCCGGTCAGGCGAAACCGCCACCGGGCAAAACAGCTCAGTGTGCCCTGCTGTGGTTCTCTTTACGATACGCCCCAGGTGGCTGGTTGAACGTGCGGGTGAAGATGCGGGTGAAGGTCTGCTGCGAGTCAAACCCGTAACGCAGGCAGATGTCGTACACCCGGGCGTCTGATTCGCGCAGATCCCGCGCCGCCAGCAGCAGTTTGCGTTCACGGATATAGCGCCCCAGACTCTCCCCTTTGTATTGCATAAACAGCCGCTGCAGGTGCCATTTCGAGTAACCCGCATGGCGGGCAATCTCTTCGATACGTAATGGCTGGTGCAGGTTATCGTCGATCCACTCGACGATAGTGTCGATGACTTGAGCGGAAATGGTCATACTGCTCTCCCCTTCAGCTTCCTGATTGATCATTATTCCCACCACTCACGAAATGTTTGCGTGGGATCACTCACCCGGACAGGCTCGCCCAGCGCGGGTGTCAACAGCCGATAATTTTTGTCCTTGCTGGCTTTTGCCAGTTGGATCAGCGGATCGTTCCAGGTATGTTTCGCCAGCACGAAGCGCCCGTTATGTCCCGGCACCACGGCTTTCGCGTTCAGATCCACCGAGGCCTGCGCCGTCTCTTCCGGCAGCATATGGATGTACTTCCAGTCCTGGTCGTACTGACCGTTTTCCATAATGGCTAAATCCACTTCGCCAAACAGCTCGCCGATGGCCTTAAAATGCGGCCCGTAACCTGAATCGCCGCTGTAATAAATCTTCTGTTCGGGCGTAACGAACATGAAACTGCCCCACAGGGTTTGATTGCGCTTGATGCCGCGCCCGGAGAAGTGACGCGCGGGCAGCACATGCACCGTCAGCGCCTCGCTGATGCGCACCGACTGGTTCCAGTCGCGCTCTTCAATAATCTCCGGCTTCATTCCCCAGTAACGCAGGTGCGATCCCACGCCCAGCGGAGTGACCACGCGTTTCACCTTTGGCAGCAGCGCCGTGATGGTGGCGTAATCCAGGTGATCGTAGTGATCGTGCGAAATGATCAGCAGGTCGATCTCCGGCATGCTGATCGCCTGCCAGGGATACTCCCCGGCGAAGGCTTTGTTGAGGAATGAAAACGGCGCGGCGTAATTCCCGAGAACGGGGTCGATAAGGATCCGTTTCCCCGCCAGCTGCATATACCAGGAGGAGTGACCGAGCCACACCAGCGTCTCTTGCTCCCGCGGCAGGCTCGCGAGATCGGTTTTCACCAGCGGCAGCGGCTGTGCAGGACGGGCGTTTTCGGTCTTTTTGGTCAGGAACTCCCACATCGCCACCAGCATATTTTTGTCGCCGTTATAGCCTGGCGTGGGCAACGTATTGTGGAATTTGCCGTCGCGATACTGCGGCGAGGCCTCCACTTCCGTGAGCTGCGCACCCTGCGGTGGCTGGCCAAATCCGGCATTCAGAACAAACGGTAAACTCGCGGCTGAAGCAATAATCATGACGAACACCACGCAGATGAAGAGGGACTTTTTCATATCCTGACCCGAAAACGCGCCCCATCCGATGGTTTGCGCGGGCTGAACTTGATTATGAGTGAGTAAGCACTCATTATAGATATGATGATAAAGTCGTCAAGACGTTTTCGATCTTTGACATTCCGCGTTGCAGCGGGTCAAAGCACGTGTTTCAATCAGGGTTTTTACAATTGACAGGAGGAAAAATTTAGTGGCACGTCCGAAGAGTGAAGATAAAAAACAGGCCTTACTGGACGCCGCAACCGCGGCATTTGCGCAGTCAGGTATTGCCGCCTCAACGGCGTTAATTGCCCGTAAAGCGGGCGTCGCCGAAGGTACCCTGTTCCGCTACTTTGCTACCAAAGACGATCTGCTGAATGCCCTCTACCTGCACCTCAAGCAGGACCTCTGTCAGTCAATGCTCTCTAATCTGGATCGCAGCCTTACCACACCGAAAGAGCATACGCGAAACATCTGGAACAGCTATGTGGACTGGGGGATTCGTAACCCCGTTGCGCATGCGGCAATCCGCCAGATAGGCGTGAGTGAAAAGCTGAGCGCCGAAACGGAACTGGCGGTGAAAGAGATGTTCCCGGAGCTGCATGAACTCTGCCGCCGCTCGGTGCGCCAGGTATTTATGTCCGATGAGTTTAAAACCTTTGGCGATGCGCTTTTCTTATCGCTTGCCGAATCCACAATGGAATTTGCCACCCGCGATCCTTCTCGCGCCGTCGATTTTAAAGCGCTCGGGTTTGAGGTTATGTGGCGCGGGCTTGCCCAGGAAGAGAGCGATGGACAGTAAATCCCTGCAGGAGCACGCCAAACGCGTGGCGCTGGAGCTGCCTTTCACCGAACACTGTTGGCCGTTTGGGCCGGAATACGATGTGTTTAAGATAGGCGGAAAAATTTTTATGCTGATGGGCACCGTACATGGACGGCCCCACGTCAGCCTGAAGTCAGACCCGGAAAAATCGCTGTTAAACCAGCAGATTTATCGCGGGGTGGAACCGGGCTATCACCTCAATAAAAAACACTGGATTTCCCTCTACGGTACCGACGACGTTACGCCAGAGCTGGTGACCGATCTCATCAATGACTCGTGGAATCTGGTGGTGGATAAGCTGCCGAAAAAAGACCAGAAGTGGATCAGACCGGTTTGATTGTTCGTCTGAGACGAACAGTATAAGCGCTCGAATCGCACTTATCTTTTTCCGCGTCTCGCTGTAATCTGCTCTCCTTTCGCGCCCGCGTGCGGGCGAATTTCATTACCAGGAGTTGTTATGGATATTATTTCTGTCGCCCTGAAACGCCACTCCACTAAGGCGTTCGACCCCGCTAAAAAACTGACCGCAGACGAAGCGGAAAAGATCAAAACCCTGCTGCAATACAGCCCGTCCAGCACCAACTCCCAGCCGTGGCACTTTATTGTCGCCAGCACCGAGGAAGGTAAAGCTCGCGTGGCGAAATCTGCCGCAGGCACTTACGTCTTCAACGAGCGCAAAATGCTGGACGCTTCTCACGTGGTGGTGTTCTGCGCAAAAACCGCGATGGACGATGCCTGGCTGGAACGCGTGGTGGATCAGGAAGAGGCCGATGGCCGTTTCAACACGCCAGAAGCTAAAGCGGCGAACCATAAAGGTCGTACCTACTTCGCTGACATGCACCGTGTGGATCTGAAAGATGACGACCAGTGGATGGCGAAACAGGTTTATCTGAACGTGGGTAACTTCCTGCTGGGCGTGGCTGCGCTGGGCCTGGATGCGGTACCGATTGAAGGCTTCGACGCCGCGATCCTCGACGAAGAGTTCGGCCTGAAAGAGAAAGGTTTCACCAGCCTGGTGGTGGTGCCGGTTGGGCATCACAGCGTGGAAGATTTCAACGCCACGCTGCCAAAATCTCGCCTACCGCTGAGCACGATTGTGACTGAGTGCTAATCAGTACTGGCACGCTGGATCCCGGCGTGCCAGATTCGTTCTGCATAGCGCCCAATCACCGCCAGCGACGCCGCGAGTAGCAGGAAGAACACCACTTTGTTCATCCCGTCCCAGAAGTATTCGAAATAGCGGGTGTAGAGGTTAATGCCGAGGAAGGTCAGGCCAAAACCGCGCAGCATGCCGTCGTCGGTTTTAAGGCTGATGTAAATGCAGAGCACCGCCGCCACGGCGAACAGCAGCGCCCACGGCAGCAGCGAAGCCTGCGTAACGCCATACCAGTTATCGATATCGTAGTTGCCGAAAATCGACATGATCCACAGGGCGACAAACAGATACGTGAGCCCCATCGCTTTGCTGGTCGTGTATAGATGGCGCGCCTGCAGCCTTCCGCGCAGCAGCCAGCACAGTGCCAGCAGCGCACCGCCGAAGAAGATAAAGCGTACCGGGTAGTTCATTCCCAGCCAGTAGGCGCCCCAGCCGGACATATAGCCCGTCTCCGCACCAAACCAGTTACCGAGTGAGAGCAGGAAAAACAGCCACACCAGGCCAGAGCGACCAAAGAAGCCCACCAGCCCGTAAACCGCACATCCCGCCAGGAACAGCGGTGCGATATGGCCGCTGCCGTTATCCAGACGCTCCCCAAGTTGCCAGAGCGCGATGGCGGTAAAGAGTACGCCGAGAAAATGCATGGCTTCAGTGCTGTAATGCCACTGGGTTTCACGCCGCTGTCGGCTGAAGCCCCACAGATAAAACAGCACGGCAACCAGCGCAGGCAGCCCGATGCGTGCGATGGAGGAGAAAGAGAAGAATGCAATAATGCGCGCCATCAATTCACTGTCGGAGAACAGGCTGCCGATAGCGATGATCACGCAGGCCAGCGCCGTCCAGAAGGCATAGCGGCTGAGCCGCTGCCAGTCCATGGTGACGCGTGTCAAGGTGCCCGCCAGACGCTGATGCTCGTCAGCGCTTAATGTGCCTTCCTGCTGCCACTCGTTGAGCGCGCGGCGCAAAAGCCGCTCCTGTTTTCGGGTTACCTTCATTTTGCCTGCTCCGCCAGCCATTCCATCGCCCGCTCCCCCGCGTCATCCACCGGCAGATAGACCAGTAGCCGCGATCCATTACGCGGTGCAGAGTACCAGTACATCTGCTGCAGGGTAAACTCGCCCAGCTCAGGATGGGTAAACAGCTTGAGCTGGTTCTCCACTCCGCGCACGTCGTTGCGCTGATGCCACAGGGTTTTAAATTCTTCAGACACCGCAAAGAAACGCGCCAGTTTCGCTTCCCACAGCGGATCGCCCCGATGCTCGGCCATCGCCGCGCGGAAATAGGAGACAAAGATCGGCAGCACGTCGTCACGCTTGCCAAGCCGCGCACGCCATGCGGGATGGGTGAGGAAAAGATAAATACAGTTGCGATCTTCCGGCGGGATCGCATTGAAATCGACGCCCATTAAGTGCCCGAAGCTGTCGTTCCACGCCACGATATCGAAGTTGGGTTTCTGGATGCTGGCGGGTTTCGGCATGAGGGTATCAAGCAGGCGACGCGTGCCCTCGCTGATCCCCTCGCAGCCCGTCGCCTGTGGCGCTTCACCCGGCGGCAATCCGGCCAGCACAAACAGATGGCGCGTCTCGGTCGGGGTGCATTGCAGCGCTTTTGCCACTGCCGCCATCACGGTGCTGGAGGGATTAACATCTCTGCCCTGCTCCAGCCACGTGTACCAGGTCACACCCACGTCAGCCAGCAAAGCCACCTCTTCACGGCGCAGCCCCGGCGTGCGACGGCGGCCGCTGCGCGGCAATCCAAGACGCTGTGGATCAAGGCTCTCACGCCGGGCGCGTAAAAATGCCCCCAGCTGTTTTCGCGTGTCGTCCTTGAGTGAGACAACAGGTTCAGACATCAGCGCCATAACTCCCCCTGCATGGTAGTGCCAGTACCAGTATAAGCAAGAACTGGTACCCGTTTATCAGATCGTTGATGCTACGACCATCTGTTGAATGACGCAATGGAGTTACCATGAATACGTCAGTTGTTTCACCGGGTCGCGCAGGCCTGATATTGCTGTTAACCGGCCAGATGCTGCCGCTGATTGATACCTCGATCACCAACGTGGCGCTGGACGCTATCACCCACTCCTTGCACGCCACCGCCACCGAACTGGAGCTGATTGTCGCGCTCTACGGCGTGGCCTTCGCCGTCTGCCTTGCCCTTGGCAGCAAGCTCGGGGATAACCTCGGGCGCCGTCGTCTGTTTATGTGGGGCGTGGCAAGTTTTGGCCTGGCGTCGCTGCTGTGCGGAATGGCGGGAACCATTGAGCAACTGCTTGCCGCGCGCATCATTCAGGGCGCAGGAGCGGCGCTGATCGTGCCACAAATCCTCGCCACGCTGCACGTGACGCTAAAAGGCACGGCCCATGCGAAAGCGATCAGCCTGTTTGGCGGTATCGGCGGCATTGCGTTTATCGTCGGGCAGATGGGCGGCGGCTGGCTGGTGTCGGCAGATATCGCCGGGCTGGGCTGGCGTAACGCCTTCTTTATCAACGTGCCCATCTGTCTGGTGGTTCTGGGCTTGAGTCGTCGCTATGTGCCGGAAACCCGTCGCGAAACCCCGTCGCGCATTGACTGGACGGGCACCGTCCTGCTGGCCGTCATTCTCTGCTGCCTGCTGTTTCCGATGGCCCTCGGCCCGCAGTGGCACTGGTCCTGGCCGCTGAATGCCGCACTGATGGCGATTATCCCGCTGGGGTATCTGATGGTCTTAAATGCCCGTAAAAAAGAGCGTGAGGATGCCCATCCGCTGATCCCGCCGCGTCTGATGCAGCTTCGCAGCATCCGCTTTGGCGTGCTGATTGCGCTGCTCTTTTTCAGCGTCTGGTCCGGGTTTATGTTCTGTATGGCGCTGACCATGCAAACCGGTCTGGGAATGGCACCGTGGCAGTCGGGGAACAGTTTTATCGCCCTGGGGGTGACCTACTTTATATCGGCATGGTTTGCCCCGCGTCTGATTGCCCGCTACAGCACCAGCTCGATTCTGCTGACCGGGCTGGCGATTCAGATTATCGGCCTGCTGGCGCTGATTGCTACCTTCCGTCTCTGGGGCATGGACAACACGGCGCTGACGCTGGCACCGGCAACCGGGCTGGTTGGCTATGGGCAGGCGCTGATCGTCAACAGCTTCTACCGCATCGGGATGCGCGACATTCAGCCTGACGATGCCGGGGCGGCCAGCGCGATTTTAAGTACACTGCAGCAGGCCGCCCTGGGGCTTGGCCCGGCGATTTTTGGTGCGATCCTGCTGCACGCGCTGCAAAATCACCACGGCGATTACACCCAGGCGATTAACGTCTTCCTCGCCGTGGAAACCGGCATGATGATCGTGCTGGGGCTGGCAACGTTACGTATGCGCCATCGTCTGTGCCTGCCTGTGGTAAAAACCTGCCACGCCACCAAATAAGCCGCGAATTTGCATAATAGATCCGCAGCCGCCATTATGGGGCTGCATCAATACAGGAGACGTTATGCAGGAATTAATTGCTCAGGTTGAAGAGTTAGGGATTGAAATTAATCACACCACCTCGTTAGTGATTATCTTTGGTATTATTTTTCTTACCGCCATCATTGTTCATTTTATTCTGCACAAAGTGGTGCTCCGCGCTTTCGAGAAACGCGCGCAGGCCAGCAGCCATTTATGGTTGCAGATCATTACGCAGAACAAGTTATTTCACCGCCTGGCGTTTACCCTTCAGGGGATAATCGTCAACGTTCAGGCGGTACTGTGGCTGCAAAAAGGTAGCGAAGCAGCGGAAATGCTCACCACCTGCGCGAAGCTGTGGGTGATGGTGTATGCCCTGCTCTCTTTCTTCTCGCTGCTGGACGTGATTTTTAATCTGTCGCAGAAAATGGCGACCGCCTCACAGCTGCCGCTGAAGGGGATCTTCCAGGGGATCAAGCTGGTGAGCGCCATTCTGGTGGGGATCTTAATCATCTCCCTACTGATCGGCCAGTCACCCGCCATTCTGATAAGCGGCCTGGGGGCCATGGCAGCGGTACTCATGCTGGTGTTTAAAGACCCTATTCTGGGGCTGGTCGCCGGTATTCAGCTCTCCGCTAACGATATGCTCAAGCTCGGCGACTGGCTGGAGATGCCGAAATACGGCGCTAACGGCACGGTGACGGACATTGGTCTCACCACGGTTAAAGTCCGCAACTTCGATAACACCATCACCACCATTCCGACGTGGGCGCTGGTCTCCGACGCGTTCATCAACTGGAGCGGCATGTCTGCCTCCGGCGGGCGACGCATTAAGCGCAGCCTGAATATCGACACCACCAGCATTCACTTCCTCGACGAGCAGGAGCAGCAGAAGCTGATTCAGGCGAAACTGCTGAAGCCTTATCTGGCCGCGCGTCATGAGGAAATAAACCTGTGGAATCAGCAAAACGGTGAAGGGGAATCGGTATTAAACCTGCGCAAGATGACCAATATCGGCACCTTCCGCGCCTACCTGAATGAATATCTGCGTAACCACCCGCGTATTCGTAAAGATATGACGCTGATGGTGCGCCAGCTGGCGCCTGACGCAAATGGTCTGCCGATTGAAATATATGCCTTCACCAACACGGTGGTCTGGGCGGAATATGAAGAGATTCAGGCTGACATCTTCGACCATATTTTTGCCGTGGTGGATGAATTTGGTCTGCGTATTCATCAGTCCCCCACCGGGAACGATATTCGCTCCCTGGCGGGCGGCATCGCACAATAATCAGGTACTGGCGCGGGAAATAAAGCGCCAGTCCAGCATCACCCTCTCCGTGGGCGCATCCGGGTTGTCGATTTTATTCAACAGCAGATCGACTGCCTTGCGCCCGATATCCCGCGAAGGCTGTTCAATGGTGGTCAGCGAGATCATCTCCGCCAGCTCCGTACCGTCAAATCCCACCACCGCGATATCCTCCGGCACGCGCAGCCCCGCCTGCTGTATGGCCCGCAGCGCCCCTGCCGCAAGGGTATCGGACACCGCAAATACCGCATCCGGCGGGTTGTCCTTCAGCAGATTTTGCATCGCCGCCATGCCCGCGCTGGAGCTGAGATCGCGGGCATATTCCACCGCCTGATAATCCAGATCCCGCAGGTGGAGCACGCTTTTATAGCCGCGTTCGCGCAGGCGGGCATATTTGTAGCTGAGATCGTGATTGATCATCGCGATACGTTTGCGTCCGCCGTTGGCAAGCTGGCTGATGGCATGCTGTGACGCGTCCACATCATTGATGCCCACGCAGGAGACCGTTCCGGCATCGGCGTATTCGGCGCACTGCACCCACGGCGCGGAGCCGATCAGGGCGGCAAGTTCAGGCAATTTTGAGAAGGCATCCATGGTGATAATACCGTCGACGATTTTGCCCGACAGCAGGCTTAACCCCGAGCGGGAGCGTTCGATATCAGACCCGGAATTGCACAGCAAAATACGGTAGCCGTTCTTCTCGGCTTCCTCTTCAATGCCCTTCACCACTTCGGCACAGAACGGGTTGGCGATATTCGAGACCATCACCAGGATCATATAGCTGCGCGCGGTGCGCAGCTGGCGTGCCAGCAGGTTGGGCTGGTAATTGCTCTCTTTAATGGCCTGCAGGACGCGCTCGCGGTTTTTCGCCTTCACGGTATCGCTGTTGTTAAGCACGCGCGAGACCGTTGCCACGGACACCCCGGCAAGCTGAGCGATTTTCTGAATTGACATAGCGACGGCACTTCCTGCGGTTAACGTTTTATGCAGGCTACCATAAATTCGTTGCCCGGCGAACCGGGCAACGCGTTACGCTTGCACACGAACCCAGCGCTGCTGCTGATAGCTTTTCACAATGGCATCAATGATATACATCACGTTCGCCCCGTCGTGGAACGTCGCAAACGCCGGCCGTTCGGGCATCACGCCGGCGTGCACGGCACGGTAAAACTGCGCCATCATGTTTTTAAACGCATCGGGCCAGCCTTCGATGTGCCCGCCGGGGAAGTGAGCGCTGTCGGCCACATCGTGGTTCATCAGACCCGGATCGTCACTGAGCGTCTGATTGGCCTGTGCACGATGGCCAATCCACAGCTGTTGCGGCACCTCCTGATCCCATGCCACCGACCGTTCGCTGCCGTTGATTTCAAACGTCAGACGGTTTTTGCGCCCGGCGCTCACCTGCGAAACGCTAAAGCAGCCTTTGCTGCCGTCGTCAAAGCGGAACAGGACTGAGCCAACGTCTTCGGTGGTGACCCGCTTGTCTTCATACTGCGCGTTTTCGTCATGAGTGAAGGTGTGATTGCCTGCCACGTTTGCCTTGCGCGTCGGCCAGACGATGGATAAATCGGCCATCACCTCGATGATGCGCCGCCCGGTAACAAACTGCACCGTGTCGCACCAGTGCGAGCCGATATCCGCCACCGCGCGCGACGCACCGCCCAGGGCCGCATCCACCCGCCAGTTGTAGTCCGTTTCCAGCAGCATCCAGTCCTGCAGATAGCTGCCGTGCGCGGCGAAGATCCGCCCGATGCTACCCGCCCTCATCATGCTTGCGGCCTGGCGCACCATGGCAAACTGGCGATAGACAAAGCTGACGCCGTGGATCACCCCTGCCTGCTCCGCCAGCGCTACCAGCTCACGCGCTTCGCCCGGGGTCATGCACAGCGGCTTCTCGGAGAATACGTGCTTTCCCGCGCGCAGGATCTGGCGATTAATCTCCGCGTGCAGATGGTTTGGCGTGCAGTTGTGCACCACGTGTAAATCCGGATGTGCAAGCAACGCCTCCACGCTGTCGAAGGCGTGCGGCACGTTAAGCTGACGCGCTTTTGCCTGCGCCTCGGCAAACGTACCGTCGCAGAGCGCCACCACCTGCACAAACCCGAGACGCCGAAGCGCCTCGATATGCGCCGGGCCGATAAACCCGCTGCCGATAATGCCGACGTTAATCATCGTTACCCCCTGCGGCAAAATCATCAAACGCGCGCCCGGAGACCGGAATGATGTGGCGGCGGATAAACTCGCTGCCTTCCCTCGCGCCGGTATCGCCATCCTTCAGGCAGCACTCCCACTCCAGCACCGCCCAGCCGTCGTAGTCGTACTGGGTCAGCTTGCTGAAGATGCCTTTGAAGTCGATCTGCCCGTCCCCCAGTGAGCGGAACCGCCCGGCCCGGTTGAGCCACGGCTGGTAGCCACCGTAGACGCCGCTGCGCCCGTTGGGGCGAAACTCGGCATCCTTCACGTGAAACGCTTTAATACGCGCATGGTAGATGTCGATAAAGGTCAGGTAGTCCATTTGCTGGAGCAGCATATGGCTTGGGTCGTAGAGAATGTTGCAGCGCGGGTGGTTATCAACAAGCGCCAGAAAACGTTCAAAGGTCACTCCATCGTGCAGATCTTCCCCCGGATGCAGCTCAAAGCAGACGTTCACGCCCTGCTCGTCAAAGGCGTCCAGAATCGGGCGCCAGCGGGTTGCCAGTTCCTGGAACGCCGCCTGAAAACGCTGCTCATTGTGCGGCGGCCACGGGTAGAAAAACGGCCATGCCAGCGAGCCGGAGAAGGTGGCGTGCGCCTTCAGGCCTAATCTCGCCGAGGCCACAGCGGCCTGTTTCAGTTTTTCTGTGGCCCACGCCTGCCGGGCGGCGTCATTGCCGCGTACGGCTGCAGAGGCGAAGTGGTCAAACGCGTCACTGTACACCGGGTTTACCGCCACAAGCTGGCCTTCCAGATGGGTCGACAGCTCGCTGATCACCAGCCCGTGCTCCGCCAGCGTGCCGGTGAGGTCATCACAATAGGTCTGGCTTTCCGCCGCTTTCTGCACATCAAAAATAGCCGGATGGTTACAGGGGATCTGCACCGCCTTATAGCCCATCGCTGCCGCCCAGCCCGCTAGCCCGTCGAGCCTGTTGAACGGTGCATTCACACCAATAAATTGCGACAGAAAAATACCCGGTCCCTTAATCGTTCTCATACCACCTCCAGAACATTACGCCTTGTCATCGTCATACTTAAACGTGAGAAGGAAAATCAGCGCGATCGCCGCGGCAGCCACCGCCGGGATCCACCAGAACGTGACCCACGCCTGCGGAACGGCCTGCCCGGCCACCAGGCGGTTATAGAGCGCGCCGGATATCTGCGAGCCAAGCAGCATGCCGATGCCGTAGGTGAACATCACGATCATGCTCTGCGCCTGACCTTTGACCTTTTCGCCTGCGACCCGGTCGGTATAGATAAAGCCGACGACAAAGAAGAAATCGTAGCAGACGCCGTGCAACAGAATGCCGAGATAGAGCAGGATGCGCCCCTCTTCACTCACGCCCAGCGCAAACATGGCGTAGCGCACAAACCACGCCAGCATGCCGATCAGCAGCATGATTTTCACGCCCAGACGGCGGAACAGCAGCGGAATGACCAGCATGAAGAAGATCTCAGACATCTGCCCGAACGACATGGCGGTACTGACATCCGCAATACCCGCATCCGCCAGATACGAGGCAGTGTAGGCGTAGTAGGTCCCCAGCGGGACGGAGATCAGCATCGCGCAGACGGAAAAGACGAAAAAGTGGCGGGTTTTAAGCAGCGCAAAGGCATCCGCGCAGAAGAGATCGCGAACCTGCACCGGCAGCCCTTTCGCGGGAGCAGGCGTGTGCGGTAGCGTCAGGCTGTAGAGAGCCAGCAGCACGGAGCTGACTGCCGCCACCTGGAAGATGGTGACGCTTGCCGCCACGCCGGTGACGCCGATGAAAATGCCCGCCACAATCCAGCCGATAGTGCCAAACACGCGCACCACCGGGAAGGTTTTATCCACGTTCGCCAGGCTGTGGAAGGCGATATTGTTGGTCAGCGCCAGCGTCGGCATATAGCAGAGCGTATAACCAAACAGCAGACCGATCAGCAGCGCACCGTTTTCAGCAATCAGCGCGCCCGGCACAAACCAGAGGATTGCCGCCCCGGCCAGATGCATCACCGCCATCACCTTTTGCGAAGCGAAGAAGCGATCCACCAGCATGCCGAGCACAAACGGCGACAAAATAGAGGCGATAGGCCCGGCGGAGAACGCATCGCCAATCAGCAACGACATGTTGTGCTGGGTCATCACCAGACCCAGCGTGACCGACCAGCTTCCCCAGATAAAAAACTGCAGAAACATCATCAGCGACAGACGCGGCACCAGCAGCCGGTGCGGTGCTATCGCTTTTCCACTACTTTCAGTTGTTGACACCATGATAAGCCTCACCCTCAAAAGTAATCGATTACAAAACAGCTCAAACAAAAAGTAATCGATTACAAAATAAAGATCCTGTGGACGTAGAAGATTTGGGAGGAGGGTCACGATAAAGAGGCTTGCCTGATAAACAGATGTGTTCTGATTGGAATTATAGCCAATAGGCTATAAAATAATAAGGCGAGGAAGCTACAGGAGAAACGATGTGGAACGTCGAGACAACAGACAGATTTGATGAATGGTTCTTTGAACAAACAACAGCGTTAAAAGAAGATGTGCTGGCAGCAATGCATATTCTTTCTGAGTTTGGTCCGCAACTTGGGCGGCCGTTTGTAGACACCGTGAAGGCTTCAGCCTTTGGGAACATGAAAGAGTTACGAATTCAGCACAGAGGAAATCCCATCAGGGCCTTTTTTGCTTTTGATCCTGACCGCAAAGCAATTGTGCTCTGTGCCGGGGACAAAACCGGTTGCAACCAAAAACGGTTTTATAAAGAGATGATAGCGCTGGCTGACGTTGAGTATCACAGACATCTGGCGAATAAGGAGGCCATATGGCAACGCTAAAAGAACTTATGGCACAACAGAGCGCGGAAAGTCAGGAGCGCATTGCGGCGAAAGTTGAAGTAATGCGCAGAATTGTTGCGCTGAACCAACTGCGGGAAGAGCTCAATATTTCGCAGACAGAACTGGCTGTGGCAATGGGGGTAAAACAACCCACGGTGGCGAAAATCGAACAGCCGGGAAACGACCCCCGACTTTCAACGCTCAAACGCTATGTGAGTGCGCTTGGAGGGGAGCTAAGCATCGATGTGACGTTACCAAACGGGAAACGGATAGCGTTTGAGATTTAATAGTGCAACATGTAGGCCCGGTAAGCGCAGCGCCACCGGGCGTGAAGGCAGGTGCGGTCTGGTTTGGTGCGGTCTGTTGCCCTCACCCCGGCCCTCTCCCACAGGGAGAGGGAGAAAAACGGGCTACTTTTTGCGTGAGAGTTTAAACGCGATAAACAGGAACACCACCCACACCGGCAGCAGCATCGCGGACAGACGCATGTCGTCGATGGTGCACATCAGCACCAGGATCATCGCCAGGAACGCAATACAGATGTAGTTGCCTGCCGGATAGAGCAGCGCCTTAAACTGCGTCTCACGCCCCTTGCGGCGCATCGCGGCGCGAAAACGCAGGTGCGCCAGGCAGATCATGATCCAGTTCAGTAGCAGCGTGGCGACAACCAGCGCCATCAACAGACCAAAGGCGGATTTCGGCAGCAGGTAGTTGATCAGCACCACCAGCGACGTAACGGCCCCGGAAAGCAGCAGAGAGTTGACCGGCACACCGCGGCGGCTGACGCGGGTGAGGAATTTCGGGGCGTTCCCCTGCACCGAAAGGCCAAACAGCATGCGGCTGTTGGAGTACACCCCGCTGTTATAGACCGACAGCGACGCCACCAGAATGACGAAGTTCAGCGCCGACGCCACCACGTTGCTGTTCAGATCGTGGAAAATCATCACAAACGGACTGCTGTCGGACTTCACTTCCACCCACGGGTAGAGCGCCAGCAGTACCACCAGCGAGCCGATGTAGAACAGCAGAATACGGTACACCACCTGGTTAACCGCTTTTGGAATGCTTTTATGCGGATCGCGCGCTTCGGCCGCGGTGATCCCAATCAGCTCCAGCCCGCCGAACGAGAACATAATCACCGCCAGCGACAGGATCAGCCCCTTCCAGCCCGTCGCCAGGAAGCCGCCGTGCTGCCAGAGGTTGTCGATAGTGGCCCGCTCGCCGCCGTGGCCGGAGAACAGCAGCCACAGGCCAAAGCCGATCATGCCGATAATCGCCAGCACCTTGATCAGCGCGAACCAGAACTCGGTTTCACCATACAGGCGCACGTTCACGAGGTTAACGGCGTTGATGATAATAAAGAAGGCCGCAGCCCAGACCCACGTTGGCACCTCGGGCAGCCAGTACTGCATATAGATGCCTGCGGCGGTCAGTTCGGCCATTCCCACCAGCACAAACATCACCCAGTAGTTCCAGCCGGAGAGGAAGCCTGCGAACGGGCCCCAGTATTTATAGGCAAAGTGAGCGAACGAGCCTGACACCGGCTCTTCGACGACCATCTCGCCGAGCTGGCGCATGATCAGGAAGGCGATAACCCCGGCGATACCGTACCCCAGCAGGACCGCCGGGCCAGCCATCTGAATGGCGGGGCCGATACCCAGGAACAGCCCGGTACCGATCGCGCCGCCAAGGGCAATTAACTGAATATGTCGATTTTGCAAACCACGTTGCAGCGTCGGGTTCTGTTCCGACGAAGCTTCAGCGCTACCGTTGCCTGAAGCGGATGACGCGTCTTTCACGTCCTACCCCTGTCTCTTTTTTAGAAGGGGCACGTTTTAACACTTCATGCTGGTGGTAGCAAGTTTAACGCCGGGCCACTGCGTGCACCCGGCGGATAAACGTCACGAACCGATGATCCCACCGTCCGCTTTGGTGATAACCACCGTCGACGAACGCGGACGTCCGTTCGGGTTCGCGTCTGGCCAGTTGGAAACAGCACGCGGATTGGCCGGGTCGGTAATATCATCCCCGCCCTCTCCCGGATGCTGAATGTTAATAAACAGCGTGCGGTTGTCCGGCGTAAACGCAATCCCGGTGATTTCACACCCGCGTGGGCCGGTCAGGAAACGGCGATACTCATTGGTGCCCGGAATGGTAGCCACCATCTGGTTATTGCCCATCCCTTCGTACGCTTTCTTATTAATGGTGCTGGAAGAGACATCGGTCTGGATCCACAGCACGCCCTGGTGATCGAACGACAGGCCATCCGGGCTGCCAAATGCTGCCCCCTGCATGGAGCCTTTGGCCTTCGGATCGTCGCTGTCGGTACGCCCGGCCATCACCAGAATATCCCACTTAAAGCGAGCGGCGGCCGGATCGGCTCCCTCTTCGTGCCAGTGCATAATATGACCAAACACGTTGTTGGCACGCGGGTTGGCGGCATCGACCGGCGCCTTGCCCTCTTTACCGCGATCGCTGTTGTTGGTGAGCGTACAGTAGACGCTGCCGCTGGCGTGCGGATCGACCGCAATCCACTCTGGACGATCCATTTTCGTCGCCCCCACCACGTCGGCCGCCAGACGGGTTTTGATCAGCAGATCGCCCTGGCTTTCGAAACCGTTGCTTTTATCCAGGCCATTCTGCCCGAAGATCAGCGGCAGCCAGTCGCCGCTCCCCTCCTCGTTGAACCGGGCAACGTACAGCGTGCCGGACGTCAGCAGCTGCATATTGGCTTCACGGTTGGCAGGATCGTATTTTTTGTCCGAGACGAATTTATAGATGTACTCAAACTTCTGGTCGTCCCCCATATAGACCACCACGCGGTTATCGGCGGCGAGCGTGACGGCGGCGCCTTCATGCTTGAAGCGGCCCAGAGCGGTGTGCTTGCGCGGCGTGGAGCTGGGATCGTAGGGATCAATCTCCACCACCCAGCCGAAACGGTTGGGTTCGTTAGGGGTTTTATCGACGCTGAAGCGGTCATCCACCTCGTTCCAGCGGTAGGATTCATCGCTGTCGCTGATGCCGTAGCGTTTTTCCAGCGGATTAAGATCGGCTTTTTTGACAAAAATATCCGACCAGTTCTCCTCGCAGGTGAGATAGGTGCCCCACGGCGTATGGCCGTTGGCGCAGTTTTGCATGGTGCCCAGCACGCGTTCCCCCTGCGGGTCAGCGGCGGTTTTCATTAAGTCCTGATGCCGCGCCGGGCCGGTAAGCTGCATCGGCGTATTGACGGTAATGCGGCGGGCATACGAAGACGGGCGAACCACCTGCCAGTCGCTGCCCGATTTTTTCACTTCCACCACCGACACGCCCATCGCGTTCTGCCCCTTGCGGGCCTTGTCGAGATTCCAGTTGGCCGTGCCGTCGGTAAACAGCATCCCGTTATCGATGTACTCATGATTCAGCGCCAGCAGGCCATGTTCCGGGTTTTGTTTCCCTTGCGGCAGGCTAAACCACGCCATCCCGTCGTGGTGCATGCCTGCCTGCACGGCCTGTTCGTCGGTGGTGTTGCTGGCATCCTGTTTAAACGCCGGCATGTTGTTCTTGATCCCCGTCGGGTCACCCCAGCGATAAAACGGACGGGCGATATAGCCTTCCGGCACCCTGACCGTATCTTCCGTGGATACGTCGATGCTGGTAAAGCCCAGGGAAACCGCTTTTGCCAGTGCAGAAGGCTTTGATACTGCGGCAATGGCGCTTTCAGGTTTGATCAGAAAAGGGAATGAAGCGGCAGCACCCGCCACGGCGCCCATCTGCAAAAAACGGCGGCGGGAGAGGAATACCTCCGCAACCTCGGAGAATACCGGGTTAGCGCTGCGGTTAGTGATATCGTCGCGATGTTCTTTTTTAAATACGGATTTGAGGGGTCTGCCCATAGCGGCTTCCTGTCATTGGCCAAGAGGTAAAGGTCTGGAGGCCAGTGTAAGAAGCTTTTATTACAATTTTATAACAAGGTACGGAAGGATGGGGGCATCCCTGCCCCGGATAACGAGGTGGAACGCTTAGAACTCGTAGCCAACCGAGACCTTAAAGGTACGCGGTTCGCCCTGCGTGATGTAGGTGCCGGAATCATCAACGCTGGACCAGTAGTTTTCGTTGGTCACGTTGTCGATGCCCGCGCGCACCGTCATCTGGTTTTCATTGTGGTTCACCGCGAAGCGATAGCGCATGCCCAGATCCAGCGTGGTATAGCTGTCGAGCTTTTTGCTGTTCGCGAGGTCGGCGTACTGCGTGCCGGAGTGGTTGACGCGGGCGGTAGCCGTCAGGCCCTCAATCGGTTTGATGTCGTACTCTGCGCCCAGCACGGCGTAGAAGTTCGGGACACCAATGGCATCGTTGCCCTGATTCACGCCGTTTTTGGTTTTGGTCAGCTCGGCCTGCAGCCAGGTGGCGCTGGCGTTCAGGCGCATCCCGAGCATTGGCTCGCCGAAGACGTTCAGCTCTACGCCACGGTTACGCTGCTCAGCGTCCAGGCCGTAGTGACCGCTGTCGTCGAGGATCGCCGACGGCATTTTGATCTCAAACAGCGCCAGGGAGCCGCCCACGCGACCAAAGTCCGCCTTCACGCCCACTTCATTCTGCTTAGAGTGAACGATACCGGTGCTCTGGCCGTAGTTGGTGGCCGTGTTGGGCGCGGTTTTACCCGGTTGCAGCGCTTCGGTGTGGTTAGCGTAAAGCGAAATTTCCTCCCACGGTTTATAAACCACACCGTAGGTTGGCATCCAGCGGCTGCCGTCAAAACCGTCCGCGTCGTTTTCCGCACCGGTAATTTTGTTGTACCCGCGGATGACCACTTTCTGATGACGTGCACCAGCGGTAAACAGCAGCTTGTCATCCAGCACGCCCAGGGTATCGCTCAGCAGCCAGCCCTGAGTGCGGGTGCGCCCGCTGGTCAGCGGATCGCTGTATTTGCCGCCAGAGCCGTTGAAATTGGAGCTGTCCGGCATCGCGACGCCTGTGTTGTGGTAAATGTTGGTGGTTGGGTTATCCGCCGTCGCCGACATTTTCCAGGCGATTTTTTCGTTTTTGGTCATCGCGGAATACCCCACGTTGACCTTGTGCGAGACAAAGCCGGTAGTGAAGTGACCGCGTATCCCCGCCATACCGCTGAGGGAATCGCTGATACGGTTGGTATCTAGACGGCTGACCGTGGCCTTACCGCTCTTGTCCACCAGCTTCGGCGCGCTGTAGATCCCCTCTTCATGCGCGTGCTGCGCGCCGAGACCGGTATAGGCCGTCCAGTTGTCAGTGATGTCGTACTCGCTGCGCCACATCCCGAACTCGTTTTCAATGTCGCTGTAGGCCCATTTCTGCGAGAAGTTACGATCGTTTTTCGGCGGCTCAGGCACAAAGTCCACGGCGGAAATGTTGACGCTGGTCGGGCTGCCGTGGAAGGTTTTCTTCTGATAGCCCAGATCCAGCGAGGTGCGGAAATTGTCGCCTTTGTAATCCAGACTGGTGGAGAGCAGCGTGGTGCGGCGGCGGTCGTTCGGCACACCGGTTTCCCCTTCCCGGTGAACCAGGTTCACGCGCGCGCCGAACTGGTCGTTGTCGCCAAAGCGTCGGCCAGCATCGAGCGTGGTGCCAATCTGTGAGTCGGAGGTGTAGTCCACGCCCACTTTCGCCTGCGGGACGTCGCCCGCATGTTTTGGCTCAAGGTTAATCATCCCGCCCACGCCGGAGCTTGCCGCGCCGTTCATCAGCGAGTTTGCCCCTTTGAAAATTTCAATGCGATCGACCATCTGGGCATCCACAACCTGACGCGGCAGCACGCCGGACAGGCCGCCAAAGGTCATGTCATCGCCGTCAAACTTCAGGCCACGAATACGGAAGGTTTCGGCGCTGTTACCGTAACCCTGCACGAACTGCACGCCTGCATCGTTGGCAACCACATCAGCAATGGTTTTCGCCTGCTGATCTTCCACCAGCTTCGAGGTGTAGCTGATGATATTAAACGGCACGTCCATGGCATTCTGCTGGCCGAGCATCCCCAGACGGCCGCCGTTTGCCACCTGTCCATCCAGGAAGGCGGGCACCAGCTGGTCACCGCCGGGAGTGAAATCAGACCCGGTGGCAGACTGGACGACCATGGTGTCTTCTGGCTTTGCCTCTGCCGCCAGGGCAGCGTGGGTCACTGCGCCAACGGCGAGCGCCAGCAGTGTTTTATGCATTCTGGTGTTATTCATAATGGACTCATTAAATGTGCGCGCAAAAATAGCCCGTTGTCGGGCCTTAGAAAAGTTTATGTGTAATGCAAATGAGAACTATACGCATTATATCTGCGTTAGCAAGTGTAACCGCGCGTTTCGGCCTGAGGACAGGGGGTTAAATGAAGCCGGGGAAGAGAGAGGTGTTACAGAGGAAAAGCGTGACGCACAGCCACCCCGGATCCGGGATGGCTGCAGGACATTATTTTTTCTTGTAAATATCGGCCGTGCCGTGAATTTTGTTGTTGGTATTACCTGACGTGAGCACCAGTACGTCGGCACCTTCTTTATCTGCTTTTTCAATCAATTCTTTCTTTGCATCATCAATAGAGACTTCATTTGAAGTGCTTACCGTACCGATTTTTTCATACTGCGATTCGACTTTCTCGAATTCATTTTTCGTCAGCAGTTCAGCCGCAAAGGTATTGGTGGTAAACAGAAACGCCGTTCCCAGCAAAATAGCAGTCGTCTTTTTCATAACCTTTTTTCCTTGAGATTAATCAGCAACTACGAAAAACCTCACACATGATGGTGAGGTTTTATGAGCATGGTAGAGAATCTCAGGAAATGCCACACGTTAAGGAAAATTCTTTTATAACAACCCGTTGGATTAAATTACTAACGAACATTAAGAATATTCAAAAACGCGCGCCGTACCAGCAATATCAATACGCACCGCCGCCCCCGGGTGCCATCCAGGCTGACTGACGGTTTTCAGGGTAATCGGCTCCGTTTGTCCGGCTAACGCCAGCGTCAGCATGGAGAGCTGGCCGGTGAAATCCACATCAACAATCGACACCGGGCTTTCGTGCGCCGCGCATGCCGTCACGTGCAGTTGCTCAGGGCGCAACATCACTCTGCCCTGCCCCGTCGCCTGGGCGTTATCCGTGGGCACCTCGCCCAGCGCGCAGAGCGCATAGCCGCTGGCGAGCTGAGCAGGCAGGATCACCGCATCCCCCAGGAAAAGCGCCGTCTCTTCATCCACGGGCTGGCTATAGACCTGATAAGGTGTGCCGACCTGAGTGAAACGTCCGGATCGCATGACCGCCACCTGCGTGGCAAAGGACAACGCTTCGTTTTGATCGTGAGTAACCAGGATCGAGGCCACGCCCGCTTCCGCCAGCAGGTCAGCCGTGGCCTTACGCGTCATGGCGCGCAGGCCGGTATCCAGCGCCGAGAAGGGTTCATCCAGCAGCATCAGGGAAGGACGCTGCGCCAGCGCGCGGGCAAGCGCCACGCGCTGCTGCTGGCCGCCGGAAATCTCATGCGGCCAGTGCGTGGCGAGTTGTCTGTCAAGCGAGACCATCTCCATCAGTGCTTCCACGCGCTGGCGCTTCTCGTGGCGGGTACCGTCTAATCCCCAGGCAATGTTGTCTGCCACATTAAGATGCGGGAAGAGCGCCCCCTCCTGAGGAACAAAGCCAATTTTACGCAGATGCGCGGGAATAAAGTTGTTCTGGTCGAACAGGGTTCGGCCCTGCATCACGATACGTCCGCTATCCGGCGTTTCGAACCCGGCAAGGATACGCAGCAGCGTGGTTTTACCCGACCCTGACGGCCCGACAATCGCCGTCCGGCTTCCCGGCGCGACGCTCAGGTTTAAGCTGTCGAGCACCTGCGCATCGGAAAACGATTTAGAAATGGACGTTAATTCAAGCATCTCATAGCCCTGCAATTTTTTTGGACTGCATATAAAGAATGGCGGTCAGCGGAAGTGAAATCAAAATCATCAGCATGGCGTAAGGCGCAGCGGCAACATAATCGATCTCGCTGGTCAGCGCCCAGAAACCGGTGGACAGCGTGCGCGTTCCCAGCGGGGAGAGCAGCAGCGTCGCCGTCAGTTCGTTACTGACGCCAAGGAAGACCAGCGCCGCCCCTGCCGCCGCACCGGGCGCGGCCAATCGCATGGTGACGCTCCACAATGCCTTCGCGGGCGTGCTGCCCAGACTGCGCGCCACGTTTTCGAGCTCCACCGGCGCCTGGGCAATCCCGGCCCGCAGGTTAATGAGCGCACGGGGCATAAACATCAGCAGATAAGCCAGGAACAGCGTAATTTCGGTCTGATAAATCGGACGTGCATAGTGAATGGTGACCGTGACCAGCGCGAGGGCGGTGACGATCCCCGGCAGAGAGCTGGTGATGTAAATGCACCCTTCCAGCATCCGGAAGATGCGGTGCGGATAACGGATACCGAGCCAGGCGATGGGAATGACACAGGCGGTGGTCAGCAGCGCGCCGCCCACACCGAGCATCAGCGTCTGGCGCAGCGAGTGCCAGAGATCGGCGCTCATCCAGTTCTGTACGCCGCCAAGCCATATCCAGCGACACAGCACAGTGAGCGGTACGCCCAGCGCCAGCACAATCAGCATGAGGAAAAACAGCTGGCCCAACGCCGCAGCAACAGGCTTTAGCGGCCAGCGCGTCTGTTCACGTGCCGCCCCAGCGCCGATGCGCGCATAACGGGCTTTCCCGCGGGTGACCCCTTCCAGCAGCAAGATGGCCAGACAGCATAGCGCCAGCACACCCGCCAGCATATTTGCCGCCGGGCCACTGAATGTCGACTGGAACTGGTCGTAAATGGCGGTGGTGAAGGTATCAAAGCGGATCATCACGTACAGGCCATATTCCGCCAGCAGATGTAGGGCCACCAGCAGCGCGCCGCCGCAAATCGCGAGCTTAAGCTGCGGTAACACCACGCGAAAAAAGACCCGCCACGGCGGCGTGCCGAGCGAAGCGGCAACATCTTCAAGCGTTGGATCCAGACGACGCAGCACCGCCGCCACGGGCATATAGATAAACGGGTAGTAGGCTAACACGGAGAGAAACACGCCCGCAGAAAGCCCGTGCATGGAAGGCACCACACTCACCCAGGCGTAGCTTTGCACGAACGCGGGGATGGCCAACGGGGCCACCGCCAGCGCAGACCAGATCCCCCGCCCGGCCAGCTGAGTACGTTCCGTCAGCCAGGCTATCGCCACGCCGGTGACGATACAGAGTGGCACCGCTAAGGCCGTCAGCCACAGCGTGTTGCTGAGCAGTTCAGCAACACGCGGGCGAAACACCAACGCCTTAATGGTTTCCCAGCCCGTCTCAATGCCTATGGCAATGATAAAGCCCAAAGGCAGAAGCGCCATTAATGAAAATAGGACAGCTAACGCAACCATCGGCAGCGCAGGACGCCTGCGGGCAGGCTCCCGCACTCTGTTTTTGCCGATGTCGAGACTCAGACCAGACATAGGACGTTCACTTTACTCTCAGGATCACAGCAGGCCAGCTTGCGTCATCAGCTCGATGACTTTTTTACTGTTAAGCGTGGAAGGTTCCACTTTCGGTGCATCCAGCTCGTTCAGCGGCACCAGTTTCGGGTTAGAGGCCGCATTCACGCCCACCGCATATTCAAAGGCGTTATTGGTGCGCAGGCTATCCTGCCCTTCTTTGCCGGTGATGTATTTAATGAAGGCCTCAGCCTGCGCTTTGTGTTTGCTGGACGCCAGCACGCCGCCGCCGGAGAGGCTAACAAAGGCGCCCGGATCCTGGTGTTTGAAGTAGTAGAGCTTAGTGTTTTTGCTGTTTTCACCCGTTTTGGACTGATCGACAAAACGGTAGTAGTGATAAATCACCCCGCCATCAATCTGACCGGCGTTAACGGCTTTCATCACGGTGCTGTTGCCTTTATAGGCAACGAAATTGGCTTTCATCGCTTTGAGCCACTCAAGGGTGGCCTGCTCGCCTTTCAGAGCCAGCATTGCGCTGACGATCGCCTGGAAATCGGCTCCTGACGGAGAGGCAGCCCAGCGGCCTTTCCACTCGGGTTTAGCCAGATCCATCAGCGATTTTGGCAGCTGCTGCTCGCTCAGTTTTTCCGGGTTATAGACAAACACCGTGCTGCGAGCGGCGATCCCGATCCAGCGGCCGTGTGCCGGACGATACTCCGCCGGTACCTGCTTTAATGTCTCTGCATCTAATGGCGCAAACAGTTTGGCGTTATCAACCAGCACCATTGACGGCGAGTTTTCAGTTAAAAATACATCCGCAGGCGATGCGCTGCCTTCCTGCACCAGCTGGTTGCCCAGCTCGCTGTCATCGCCATTACGCAGCGTGACCTTAATACCCGTTTCTTTGGTAAAACCGTCTACCCACGACTTCACCAGATTTTCATGCTGCGCGTTATAAACAACGATACCTTCGTTGTTATCAGCAGCAATCGATTGAGTTGAAAGGAAA
The DNA here is from genome assembly GCF_023544405.1 of Enterobacter cloacae complex sp. OE43NF. NCBI lineage: Bacteria > Pseudomonadati > Pseudomonadota > Gammaproteobacteria > Enterobacterales > Enterobacteriaceae > Enterobacter > Enterobacter cloacae complex sp. OE43NF. The sequence goes on along the minus strand of NZ_JAMJFW010000037.1, from coordinate 4,180 downwards.
AGTGATGAAGACAACAGGGCAAGCGAGAAGCATGACAGCAGGCGAGAATTCATGAACATATCCTTAATAGACCAACGTGATAAACAACAAAGGGCTGTGTGGGACAGGATTAAAGCATACAACAACGCTAATGATAATTACTATCAATCGAGTTTAGACGTAAAAGTGTAAAATTCGTTTTTAGCAGATTTTAGAATGATAAAAACCCAAATTTTAATGCGAGATAATTTTTAGATTAAGAAAACCTTAAGCCTGCCAACAATGAAATTCATTAGCCTTCTATTTATTCTGACGCGAAGGTAAATGTGTTATTCATGCCCGCGGCATATATAAAAAAAGCCCCGATGCTTCGGGGCTTTTTATGCTTATCCGGAGGCAGCCAAATTTATAAGGCCACTATTTTAAAAAGCATCACACAGACGCGTGAGGGGCGTACATCGGATAGGTGAAGAACAATAAATGCACGCAGTTCAGCCCAAAATGGAAGAACGTTGCAACCCAGAGCCTGCCGCTCCACATCCACGCCAGGCCGTAAATAATACCGGAGAGGCTGGCAAAAATAATCAGCAGTAAACCGCCGCTATAATGCATTAGCCCAAAAATGAGTGAGGCAATCAACAGTGCTACAACAGGATGCACAACCCGGGACAAGCGCTGCTGCAGATAGCCTCTGAACAAGGCTTCCTCGGCCAAAGAGACGAAGAAAATATTCGCAAGGGCAAATTGAGCAAACCATTCTGGCGCATGCGGCTCAATTCTCAGCCCACCCAACGCAACAGCCAGAAGTAACAGCGCGGGTATCGCCAATACCAATATTCCCCAGCCGACCTTGCCAGCTTTATAAAGGGGTTTTGCTACGAATAACGTTGGCATGCACGTAATTAAAAAGAACGGCACCACTGCCTTGTCCATATTAAAGTACATACTGAACGGTATGCTTTGCGGACCAACAACGACAGCGTCCAGTACCTTCGGGTTATGGAAGCCAGGGATTACATGCAAAACCAGGGCAACGGCGATGACTACGCACAGGCCTTCGACCAGATAAGTATATTTATTATTTTTATTACGTAGCCATTCAACAACAGACCAGCCAATAACGATTAATGCAATCACCAGCAGCGCCGGGGCATCAAGAATGCTCTGTTTCCAGCCGAGAAATGCCGTTAACCCCAGCATCAGGTAAGCCAGGCTTTTATTCAGGGAAAGTGCGGCAAGCGAAGTTGCGAGTAGATACCACATAAATGTCCTTCATGATTGGCATGTACAACAGTGAAATGAATGTCGTGCCGGAGGCATCCCACGGGGAAGCCATAAATAGGGTGCCGACTACCGGAATCGAACGGATGACCTACGGATTACACGTCAGTTGCTCTACCTACTGAGCTAAGTCGGCGTTGGTCCGCCACCGGAGCCTCGAACCCCGTACTACAACATCCTGGTTGTCGCTCTTCCCGATGAGCTAGTGGCGGTATGGTGGCCCTGACTGGAACTACGCCAATGTCCGGTCGATGGCGGAACAAACGTTCTGACCGACAGGCTACAGAGCCGGGTTCAGAATGATACACATCTGGAATTAACCACGCAAATCAGACGGTTAAAAGCTGGCACAGAGTGAAGGTTCGGTAGCGGTTGGTCGGTCTGGGGAAGAGTGGGCTGGATTAAGGCTGAGACTAAATGGCACGCCCTGTAGGATTCGAACCTACGACCTACGGCTTAGAAGGCCGTTGCTCTATCCAACTGAGCTAAGGGCGCACTGAGAAGAGTGAACTTCGCGGTGGTGAAACGCGAAGAATTATACGGTCAATGGCAGGTGAGTCAATGCCTTTTCCGTTTTCACCCCCGATTAGGGCTAGCTGATTGTAAATATGGCTGTTTTTTCAACATCCCCGGCCTTTCTTTCGTAGAATTTAGCGCTGCGAAAAGGCTTAGCTGCATTTAAGTAACGCCTGCTGTTTTCCTGAGCGTCAGCTCGTCACACTAGTGTGAGGTATCCCGGCCGCCTGGAGGCTGACAGACAACAGGACAATGGAGTGACAGCGCAAAACCTGATCGATACGTCCCCCAGCTTGCAGCACCTCTCTCACGATATCGCGGGCATCAAACTTGAGCCTATCATCGCCCTCTCCTCGCAGCGCCAGGTTGGGGTGGAAGTGCTGAGCGTTCTGTCAGCAAGAGAGCAAAGCGAAGCATTTTTCAACGATCGGTCTGCGGAGTGGTCACTTACGCTGCTTGAAGCGCAACTTGTCGCGCTAAAAAATACCCCGCACTGTCATAATCTTTACGTCAATCTGCCGATAACCGTATTAACGCAGCCGGACGCCTTTCAGCGGCTTCTCCGGCTGCCTGCCGCACCGCTGAATATAGAAATTGTCGACCCGGCACGCTTTCTGGCGCTGTCTGACACAAAACGGCAGGACGTTCACCAGCGCCTGCTGCAGCTCAGAAGACAAGGCCACGGTATCTGGCTGGATGATATTGATGAAGCGATCGTCCAACCGTTTTTGTCCTGCCGGCTGCCGTTAACCGGCATAAAAATCGACAAGGAAGCATTCTGGCGTTTACGCGCCACCCCTGCGCTCGGGCAACTGGTGACACGTTGCTTTCAGCTTGCCGACAACGTGCTTATTGAAGGTATTGAGACTGAAAAGGATCATAGCCGGGCACGACAGGCAGGAGCAGGACTCGGCCAGGGGTACTACTGGCCGTCCTGGACATGGCCGGAGGAATAAAAAGCCATTTCCAGGAGGGAAGCCATGCGAATGACAGTGCGCCGTTACCGGCGGCGGCGTACAGGAAGTGATGCACTGGGATTTACGCACTCGCCTTTTGCTCCCCCCTTTTTCGACCGGCTCGAATTTTTGAGCCAGTCCATCCACCAACATCGCAAAACCGACGCGCCCTTTATTATTCTGGTCACGGAAGATCATTTCCTGCGCACCGGTTTTCTGAACAGCCAGTTTCCCCTGAGCAGCTGTAGCGACTACCCGACGCTGGACGAAGCCTTTCAGGCGCTCAACCAGTGGCCTGCAGCCCGTCTGGTGGTAGATATTGAAAGCCGCACCACGGCGCTTATGGAAAAGCTGGATCAGCTGAGAAGACACAGCCTGTATCCGCCCTTTCTTACGCCGTATCTGTTGGTCAGGGCGGATAATTACGACACCCGTCTGTTCTGTAAAGCGGCGGGGCCGTTTCATGTCCTTGAACGCCAGTCAACGGCGGCGGCACTCCAGCACAGCCTGATGGACATCAGCCCTCCACAGGGCTCCAGTAAAGAGTGGTTCTCTCGCGGCGAGTGGCCCATTTTACAGGAGCTGTCGCGGGGGAAGTCACTACGTCAGATCGCCCTGCTGCAGAATCGCCCCTACAGCCGCATTATCTATCGCCTGAGCTGCATTCTGGTGAAGCTCGGGCTTAGCCATCGCCAGGAACTGCTGCATCTTCTCAATAATCTCTCCGACTGCCCGTTTTACTCTTAACCTAACCCCTTATTTCCTAAAGATCTTTAGGAAGTTACTTACTGAAAATGTTAATTTTATGTTAACTGTTAACATAAATCTCGAAATTACAACTATTCCTAATTTCTGACTCTGAACCACGTGAAATATTAAAGAATAAGTAAAGCGCAGCACTTTCATCCATGCGTTAAGGGATTGATGGTTCCGTTAACAGGATGATAATGATGTAAAAACAAGCAATTTGGTTGCACGCCCCTGGCGCTTAAAGCGAAGGCCGCAGAAGATTTTGCTCTTCCGGCATAGTATTTTTCTGATATCGGGGAGAGGTATCGGGATGAGGATGAGACGCGCTATCTGTGCAAATTCACGCCACTTCAGCAGCAGGTGAGACGTTTTACTGCCCCGTCATTTCATTAACAACTTTGCAACATATAGTGGTATCTGTTATTTTTTGTTATTACATAAAGATGAAAAGATGCGGTAAATGGAATAACAGGACATTTCCGCTAAATTTAAAAAAATAGCCATTCAGATCCAGAAGATAATACAAATCAATAATCATGAATTAATCTGCAGGCTTTTCGGAGAAAACTTACACGGTATAATAAGACGCGTACCAATTATGAATAAGAAAAACCTTTTTGCCGCCACCAGCCAAATGAGATGACCGCGCTGAGGCAATGACATTACCACTACGTTAACAAGGATGCTTTCGCTCTTTC